>CAYMXK010000041.1:0-19668 GCA_964393915.1 uncultured Prolixibacteraceae bacterium | reverse complement strand
TCATAGGTTTTGGCCAGCAGAACAGCAGCGTCACGCGAGTTGCCGCCGTGTTTGTTTACAGGCACAAAGACATCGCTAAGATTAGGAATTTTCATTAAAATATCGTTCACCAGAAACTTAAAATTACCCAGACGGTGTTGTACACTTTTCATTAGCAGGAGCGCATCGAACCCTCCAAGGGGATGGTTGCTCGCAAAAATAAAACTACCGCTTTCAGGGATATTCTCTAAGCCATAAATTTCCTCATTGACCTCAAAGTCGGCTATTGCGGCATTTACAAACCCAATGCCCTTAAGATGGCCATATGTCAACATAAAATTATTCATGAAATCGAGGCGCATAATCCGGTGGATCATACGGAATATAAAGCCAGGAATGAAACGTTCCAACGAAGGATTCTTTTCCTTCATCAGTTCCCTGATATTTATAGGAGTGAAATCATTTTGACCTTCTTGTATATCCATCTATCGCTCTATATGCCCAAATTTCAGAAAGCAAAAATAACATTGAAATCAAACTTTCAAATTTTAGTGAAGAAAAAACAGAAAATATATTTAATCCTAAACTATCCAAATCAGGAGTCATGAGTTATTAACCATCGATTTATACACAGTAGATTTATTTATATAGTATTGAATTAGTGATATTTAAACTATCATTAAAGAAATACGGATATAGGTTTTCAACAATGTTTCAACAATATTTCAACACAACCATAGTTGATAACAAGTGGAATATATTGGCACAAAGTGTAATAGATTGGAATAAAAGTTATAATTTTATCTTCTGAAAATATAGATTCGTGATGATGATAAGATTCTCCGCCAGGTATAATGCATTGATTGACGACAAAGGAAGGGTAGTTCTTCCTGCGCCGTTGAAGAAAGCTATGGGTGATCTGGCAGAGGAACCACTGGTTATTGAGAAAGATATCTACAAAGCCTGTCTGAATATATTTCCAGAGCGTTACTGGAACCAACGGATCGAGTCGATCGAAAGACAGCTCAACCAGTTCAATGAAGACGATGACGATTTGCTGGCCGACATATATGAAAACTACACTTCACTTTCGATGGCTCCCAATGGCCGGATTAACATACCCGCCGATTTCATGGATCACGCTGGAATTTCGAGGGATGTGGTATTTATTGGAAAAGGGAAATCCATCAGAATGTGGGACGAAAAGAGATACCAGGAGACGAAAGAAAACCGCAGGCCGTTAAGGGAAACATTCAGGGAAAGGCTCGGAAATAATCCGGAAAACAGTGAAACATGAGGAATTACCACATACCCGTAATGCTGGATCAATCCATCGAAGGCCTGAATATCAGTCCCAAGGGATCTTATGTGGATGCAACCTTCGGTGGAGGCGGGCATGCCCGTGAAATCGTAAAGCATCTCTCAACCGGCCGGTTATATGCTTTCGACCAGGACGAAGATGCAACAAGGAATGTATTTGATGATGAGAGGCTGGTCTTTGTCCGCGCCAACTTCAGGTACATGAAAAATTTCCTCAGGTATTTCTCGGTTGACCAGGTAGATGGCATTCTGGCCGACCTTGGTGTCTCCTCACACGATTTTGACGAAGCCGAACGGGGATTCTCCTTCAGGTTTGACGCACCTCTGGATATGCGGATGAACAGAGAAGCCCCTGGAACGGCAGAATATATTATAAACAATTACGATCAGCAACAACTCATCAACCTCTTTAGAAACTATGGTGAGATAAAAAATGCCTCCAGGCTTGCCGCCACCATAACCGGGGCAAGAACTGCCTCGCCGCTCACGACTACAGGGGCACTGCTTGAAGCCATTCGCCCGTGTGTCCCGAGGGCCATCGAAAAGAAATACCTGGCGCAGGTATTCCAGGCCTTGCGAATGGAGGTTAACGATGAAACCGGTGCTTTGAAGGATTTTCTGGTGGCTGCACTTGAGGTTTTGCGTCCCGGCGGCCGCCTCGTAATTATGACCTACCACAGCATTGAAGACCGGATTGTTAAGAATTTTCTGAAATCAGGTAATTTTAAAGGAGAGGTAGAACAGGATTTCTACGGAAACTTCATCACGCCCTTCGAATTAATCAACCGCAGGGTAGTAGTACCCGGCGAGGATGAGATTTTGAGTAATCCCCGTTCAAGAAGTGCACGTTTACGGATCGCTGAAAAAAAGGAGGTGCCGGATGGAAAATAAAACAGGCAACGGCACGAAAAAGAAGCCCGGAGTCAGTTCCTTCCTGCGTGGGACCATACTTACCGACGATCGGGTAACCAGGCAGTTTCCGTTCCTCGTCTTTCTCGTTGTCCTGGGGATGTTGATGATTACGAACCGCTACCGTTCGGAGAAAGTTATCCGGCAGATAGAGATTCTGCAGGACCAGATAGATGACCTGCGTTCACAATCAGTTACCAATTCGGCAAGACTTATGCACATGAGCAAACCGTCGGATGTGGCAAACCGTGTGCGGCAGGCAGGATTGGGACTTGATGAGCCCATTCGTCCTCCCCGAACAATTGAAGTTAAAAAAATGAGAAATGAGAAATGAACATTCGTAGTATAATCATATCGCGCCTGGCCATAGTCTATTTCCTGATGCTGGTATTTGCCATTGTGGTGGTAGTAAATCTGCTTGCCGTTCAGAATATTAAGAATGAGAAATGGGAGAATATTGCCAAAAACCTTAAAAACAACACGGTGGTTATCGAAGCAAACCGTGGCAATATTTGCGACGACGACGGAAATGTACTGGCAACCTCCGTACCGGGATATTTTATCCGTATGGACATGGCTGCTCAAGGAGTTAAAAGAGTATATACCGCAGAAAGCGATTCACTGGCCATTTATCTGTCGCGTTATTTCAGAGACCGGTCCGCGGCGGAGTACAAGCGGATAATGGATGTGGCATACCGTACCGGCAACCGCGGCCTCATGCTTACTCCCAGGAAGATAGATTACAACGAACTGCAGGACCTCAAAAAATTTCCCATACTCAGGAGAGGCGCCTTTGGAGGGGGACGAATCATAGAGCAGGAAAATAAAAGGGTCCTTCCCCTGGGAAAGCTTGCATCCCGGACCATTGGCACGCTCAACAAGGGTGTCTACGGAGGAATCCACGGAAACATAGGCTACACCGGGATCGAAGGGGCATTTGAAACCTACCTGAAAGGTAAGGAAGGAGTTGGCTACCGTCAAAACCTTTCGGGAAGATGGGTCAACCGGATTGAAATAGAACCCAGCGACGGGATGGATGTAATTACTACCATCGATGTCAGGTACCAGGACATTACGGAAAGCGCCCTTGAAAGACAGCTAAATGCCAGCAATGCAGAATGGGGAACTGCCATCCTCATGGATGTTAAAACCGGCGACATAAAGGCTATCGCCAATCTGGGAAGGGTCTCACCAGGCCGCTACGATGAAATTTACAATTATGCCCTGGGGCATGCCGGAAATTATGAACCAGGCTCCACTTTTAAGCTGATTTCCATGATGGTGGCCCTGGACCACGGCGTGGTTGATACCAGCGACGTGATCGACACCGGAAACGGCACATGGCAATACCGCGGAAGAACGGTTTATGACAGCGACTACAAATATGGTGGCCACGGGCCAATATCGGTAAAACAGATCTTTGAAAAATCATCAAATGTGGGTTTTGCAAAAATGATAACCGCCAATTATGAAAAAAACCCGCGTGAGTTTATAGACCGGATCAACAACATGGGAATTAACAAGCCGCTTAACCTTGAATTGAAGGGAGAAGGAATCCCCTACTTCAAATATCCGGGAGACAAAGACTGGTGGGGCACCACCCTGGCATGGATGTCGTATGGCTATGAAAGCAAAATGACCCCTCTTCAAATTCTCACGGTATACAATGCAGTAGCCAACGACGGACGAATGGTAAAGCCACGTTTCATAAAAGAAATCCAGGACAGAGGCGAAGTGATAAAGCGAATGAAAACAGAAGTCCTGAATCCCATGATTGTTTCGCGTGAAACCATCAGGAAAGCCCAGAGCCTGCTTGAAGGAGTCTGTGAAAATGGCACAGGTAAATCAATCCAGAGTAAAATGTTCAAAATTGCCGGGAAAACAGGTACGGCGCAGATATCAACGGGCCAGGGCGGGTACGACAAAGGATTATACCTGGCCTCCTTTGCCGGCTATTTCCCGGCAGATAAACCCGCCTACTCTATGATCGTTGTAGTGAACAAGCCCCAGGGATCCTATTATGGAGGAGTAGTGGCAGGCCCGGTATTCAAAGAAGTAGCTGAAAAGGTTTTTGCGCTGTATACCAATTATGAAGATTTACCGGAAGAAGAAACCTTGTTTGCTTCAGTTCCGGAAGTAAAAAACGGTCTGTCGCGCGACCTCCTTAAAGTCCTCAATAGCCTTGATGTGGATACCAACGGCAAAAAACCGTCATCGCTTGTGGCCCGGGCTATAAAGGGAGAAGACGCCATCACGTTTGAAGAGGTGGATATTTCAGGAGAAAAAATACCCGATGTAAGAGGGATGGCACCTTCCGATGCAGTTTACCTGCTCGAAAACGCCGGCCTGCATGTGAGAATAACCGGTGTTGGCAAGGTACGGAGCCAATCTATGTCACCCGGTTCGTTATACAAACAGGGACAATCTATCACTCTAATTTTAGGATAACAATGAAGGAATGGGCTGAGCTGAAACCTGGAACTGGAATTATTGATACCACAGGCAACTATGCCGGAATGGTAAGTGGCATTGCTTTCGACTCGAGGAAAGTAGAGCCGGGCTTCCTGTTCGTTGCCCAGCGGGGCACCCATTCCGACGGTCACCGGTTCATTCCGGCTGCCATCGAAAAAGGAGCTGTGGTGATTGTTTGCGAAGAGCTTCCCGAAACCACCGAAACCGACATATTGTATATCAGGGTGGAAGATGCCGGTGCAGCCCTTGGGCATATCGCCTCAGCATGGCATGGTTTCCCGTCAGAAAAATTAAAAATTACCGGAGTTACCGGCACCAATGGAAAAACCAGCATTGCCACCCTCTCTTACAGGTTGTTTAAAGCTATTGGCTATAAGGCAGGTTTAATCTCCACCATTTCAACTATTGTTGGAGATAAAGAGGAGACTTCAACCCACACCACACCCGATGCATTGCGCATTCAGTCGCTCCTGGCAGAAATGGTGGAAGCGGGTTGCGATTACTGCTTTATGGAAGTCAGCTCACACGCCGTTGTGCAACAACGCATTGCCGGAATTAAGTTCGCAGGTGGAATTTTCACCAATCTCACGCACGACCACCTCGACTACCACAAGACATTTGCAGAATACCTGAAAGCCAAAAAGGCATTTTTTGATCTGCTACCGGCCAATGCCTTTGCACTGATCAACATCGATGATAAAAACGGCCGGGTTATGGTCCAGAATTGCAAGGCACGGATAGTATCCTATTCTAACCGGTCGATGGCCGACTTCCGCTGCAAGGTACTCGAGAGTCATTTTAACGGCATGCTGCTAAACTTCGACGGCATCGAACTTTGGACCCATTTTGTAGGAAAATTCAATGCCTCTAATCTCCTTGCCGTATACGCCGGTGCACTTCTGCTTGGCCAAAACAGGGATGAGATACTTCCCGTGATGAGTGAGCTGACTCCGGTTGCAGGCAGGTTCGATGCGGTTCGAAGTAACGACGGGAAGATGGCTATTGTAGACTATGCCCATACCCCCGATGCCTTAAAGAACGTACTCTCCGCCATCAGTGAAATCCGTTCGGGAAATGAGAAAGTAATCACCATAGTGGGAGCAGGCGGTGACAGAGACCGTACCAAGCGTCCGGAAATGGCCAAAGAAGCAGTTTTGGCAAGCGACCTGGTCATCCTCACATCGGATAACCCTCGTACCGAGGATCCGGAAGCCATTATACGCGACATGGAGGAAGGGGTAAAAAGTGCCGGCAAAAAAGTGCTGTCGATCACCAATCGCCGTGAAGCCATCAAAACCGCCATTTATATGGCAATGCCCGGTGACATCATACTGATTGCAGGCAAAGGACATGAAAACTATCAGGAAGTGAATGGAGTGAAACACCATTTCGACGACAAGGAAGTTGTTAAGGAATTTTTTGGAATCGAATAAATAACCAAAGATGATCTACTATCTGTACGAATTGCTGAAAGACTTAAACGTTCCGGGAACCGGGATGCTGCCTTACATTACCTTCAGGTCCGGAGCAGCAATTATATTGTCACTCCTTATCACAACGGCATTTGGAAGAAAGCTTATCCGCGTTCTGCAAAAGAAACAGATAGGGGAAGAAGTAAGAGACCTGGGCCTCGAAGGGCAGATGCAGAAAAAAGGAACACCCACCATGGGAGGGCTCATTATCCTGGCTGCCATTCTAATACCCACCATTCTGTTTGCACAGCTCTCCAATATATATATTCAACTCATGCTCCTCACCACCATCTGGCTGGGATTCATTGGGTTTCTTGATGACTATATCAAGGTTTTCAGGAAGAACAAAAAAGGCTTGGCAGGTAGGTTTAAAATCCTTGGGCAGGTTAGCCTGGGAATTATGGTAGTGGTTGCCTTATTGATCAGCGACGATGTACTGGTGAGGGAAACCGTTAAGTCGCGCAGTGGTGAAGATATCCGTGAACTGGTGATCGACCCGGAGACGGGACAGCAGGCAGTGAGGGTGGTAACCCAGGAGGTAAAATCAACCAAAACCACCATCCCTTTTATTAAACAGAACGAATTTGACTATGTGTGGCTGGTGTCATTTGCCGGCAAACATGCAGAGTGGCTTCGTTGGCTGGTCTATGCCCTGGCCGTGATTCTGATCATAACTGCCGTCTCCAATGCCGCAAACCTTACCGACGGACTCGATGGATTAGCAACAGGCACCTCGGCTATAAGCGGTGCAACTCTCGGAATCCTTGCTTATGTGAGCGGTAACGTTATTTATTCCAACTACCTGAACATTATGTATATACCCTACGTCGGGGAGCTTACTGTTTTCATAGCTGCCTTCATAGGCGCAACCGTTGGTTTTTTGTGGTACAACTCTTATCCGGCCCAGGTTTTTATGGGCGATACAGGCAGTCTGGCACTTGGCGGTATCCTGGCTGTTTTCTCGGTAATTATCCGAAAAGAGATACTGATACCCCTGTTGTGCGGTATTTTTCTGATCGAAAACCTCAGTGTGGTGTTGCAGGTAACCTATTTCAAGTACACCAGGCGCAAATACGGACAGGGTCGCCGCATTTTTCTTATGAGTCCAATACATCATCATTACCAGTTGAAAGGAATACCGGAAGCAAAAATTGTAACCAGGTTCTGGATTGTAGGTATCATTCTGGCAGTATTAACCATAGTAACCCTTAAAATCAGGTAATTATGCGACAACTGGCAGTTATACTCGGTGCAGGCGAAAGCGGAGTTGGGGCAGCTATTCTGGCCCAAAAGCAGGGGTATGCCGTGTTTGTCTCAGATTTTGGCAAGATAAAAGAAAAATACAAGGCAGAACTTAAAAAATACGGTATTGATTGGGAGGAATCGGGCCATACATTTGAAAAAATAGAGAAGGCCTCAGTGGTGGTAAAAAGCCCGGGTATTCCAGAAAAAGCCCCGGTAATCAAACAAGTCAGGAAGAAAAATATACCGGTAATATCAGAAATTGAATTTGCCGGAAGATATACAGATGCCACAAAGATTTGCATAACAGGGAGCAACGGAAAAACCACCACCACCCTTTTAACCTACGACATCCTGAAAAGGGCCGGAATGAATGTAGGGCTTGCGGGAAATGTGGGAAGCAGTTTTGCAAGACAGGTGGCGGAAAACAACTTTGATCTGTATGTGATAGAGCTAAGCAGTTTCCAGCTCGATGATATGTTTGAGTTTAAAGCTGAAATCGCGGTTTTGCTCAATATTACCCCCGATCATCTTGATCGGTACAATTACGAAATGGAGAACTACGTGAACTCAAAGTTCAGGATAATCCGGAATCAGACAAAAGATGATTATTTTATTTATTGTTCTGATGATCAGGTTATTTGCGATGAACTCAAGAGGAGAGACTTACAACAGACAATGCTGCCATTTTCCCTTCATCCGGTTGAAGGCAATGGCGCAGGGGTCTGTGATGAAAAAATATGTATACAAATCAACCAAAATCAGTTCAGCATGTCAATTCTGGATTTAGCATTACAAGGTAAGCACAACACCTACAATTCAATGGCGGCGGCCGTCTCCAGCATGGTACTCGAAATCCGCAACGACCGCATACGCGAAGTCCTGAGCGATTTTCAGGGAGTGGAGCACCGCCTGGAAAGGTTTCTCAAAGTGCATGGGATAGAGTTTATAAACGATTCAAAAGCAACCAATGTGAATTCGACATGGTATGCTCTGGAGAGCATGAACAGGCCGGTGGTATGGATAGCCGGTGGTGTTGACAAAGGCAACGACTACAGCATGCTTCACGACCTTGTCAGGCATAAGGTGAAAGCCATTGTCTGCCTGGGGACAGATAATACCAAATTGCACGGGGCTTTCCAAGGGATGGTGACCAACATGATCGATACGCAAAGTATGGCCGAGGCAGTAAAAGCCGCCTACTATCTTGCCCGAAACGGAGACATAGTGCTGCTTTCTCCGGCATGTGCAAGTTTCGATCTTTTTGAAAATTATGAAGACCGCGGCCAGCAATTCAAACAGGAAGTCAGAAATCTATAAAGATGCCCCCATGGAAACCAGTCTTAAAAATATGGTTAAAGGTGACCGGATAATCTGGACAGTACTGCTGCTTTTATCGATGCTTTCGATGCTGATTGTGTACAGTGCAACCGGGGCACTGGCATACAGGCAGGCAGGCGGCAATACTTTCTATTTTCTTGTCAGGCAGGTTGCTTTCCTTAGTGTGGGATTTGGGATTATCTTACTTATGGTCAATGTGATCCCCGTAAAATTTTACTCCATTGTATCCAGAGTTCTGGTTATTGGCAGTATTCTCCTTCTTATCCTGGCCATAGGGATGAAAGCGGCAGGTCTGGCGGGCGATTCAACCGGCCGGACTCTGAATCTTGGCTTCCTGTCATTTCAGCCTGCAGAAGTTGCCAAACTGGGATTGATTATGTATGCTGCAAAAATGCTTGGAATCGAACAAAACTCCAGAGAGGGATTAAAAAAATCTTTCTGGAGGATCCTCATTTTCACCGGTGTTGTATGTGCATTGATAGCCTATTCAAATGTTTCCACTGCCATGCTGTTGTTTGCCACCGTCATGTCGATGATGTTTGTGGGCCGGGTTCCGTTCCGCAATCTACTGATAATAGTGGCCGGCGGGGTTTCCTTCCTGCTGATTATTTATTTCTATGGCGACAAAATGGCAGGTATTTCTCAAAGGTTTCCGACGGCCCAGGCAAGGATGAATAAATTTATCGAGGGAGATCCGGCAGAAGCGAAGGGGATAACGCAGGCCGATTATGCCAAACTGGCGATTTATGAAGGAGGCCTGATAGGGAAAGGCCCGGGTAACTCTGATGTGGCCAATTACATGGCGGCAGCCTACAACGACTTTATATATGCCATAATAATAGAAGAGTACGGCCTGATAGGAGGGATCGGAGTATTGATGCTGTACCTGATGTTCTTTTTCAGGGGTGTTACCATTGTAAGGCGCACCAACCGGACTTTTCCGGCATTCCTGGTTACCGGCCTCACACTTTTGCTGGCATACCAGGCTATGATCAATATAGGCGTTTCGGCCGGGGTAATTCCGGTAACCGGACAACCGCTGCCATGGGTGAGTATGGGTGGGACATCCCTCCTGTTCACATCGGTCGCGTTTGGATGTATTTTAAGTGTCAGCTACCAAAATCAAAAAGATATTAAAGTGGAGGCACCAGCCGTACAGGTTATTGTGCCCGACGAAGACCAGGAGATGAAATGAGTGAACCAAGAGTAATAATCAGCGGAGGCGGAACAGGGGGCCATATATTTCCGGCCCTGGCCATTGCCGGCGAGATCAGAAGAAGATTTCCCGATAGTGAAATACTGTTTGTTGGTGCCACCGGCAGAATGGAAATGGAAAAAGTTCCGGCTGCCGGTTTTCGCATTACCGGACTTCCTGTCATGGGCTTCCCCCGCAAACCCGGAATCTATACTCTGAAGTTTTTTATCAGGCTCTTCCGGAGTATGATTATGGCTCGTCGAATCATCCGTGAATTTAACCCCGACCTGGCCATCGGCGTGGGAGGCTATGCCAGTGGACCCCTTCTCCGGGCAGCAACAGCAAAGAAAATCCCTGCACTTATCCAGGAGCAAAATTCTTACGCCGGCATTACCAACAAACTGCTGGGGAAAAAGGTACAATCGATCTGCGTTGCCTACGAAGGCATGGAGCGGTTCTTTCCGAAGGATAAAATTATCATCACCGGCAATCCTGTCAGGCAAAACCTCCTCAACATAACCGCTTCCAAAGAAGAAGCACTGGCCCATTTCGATATCCCATCCGGCAAAAAAGTGGTACTTATTACCGGAGGAAGCCTCGGCGCCAGGTCGATCAACAATGCCATACTCAAAAATTTAGCGCTGCTTAGAGATTCGGATGTACATTTTATCTGGCAAACCGGTTCATTTTATTACGAAGAAATGGTAGCCAAAACCAGGGAAAATATGCCTGAGAACCTTCAGATACACAAGTTCCTGAACAACATGGAAATGGCTTATATGGCGGCAGATGCGGTCATCTCACGCGCAGGTGCCGGTACCATCAGTGAATTGTGCCTTGTGGGCAAACCAACCATTCTGGTGCCTTCGCCTAACGTTTCAGAGGACCACCAGACCCGAAATGCAATGGCACTGGAAAGTAAACAGGCTGCCATCCTTTTAAAAGACAACAATATAGAACATGAACTTATTGGGGAAACCATCAGGCTGATCGCCGATCCTGAGAGAATGGCCCGACTGGCGGACAACATTAAAAAACTGGCCCTTCCGGATGCAACAAGCCGGATTGTGGACGAAGCAATGCGGATACTAAGAAAATGACAGGATTTAACAACATAACATCAGTCTACTTTATAGGAATCGGGGGTATCGGAATGAGTGCTCTTGCCCGTCTGTTCAACCATCACAAACTGACGGTTGCCGGCTATGACCGTACTCCCTCCACCCTTATCAGCCAACTGCAATCAGAAGGTATTAAAGTTCATTTTGAAGATTATGGTGACGCGGTAGCCACCTTAACAGGAAACCGCGAAAATACGCTGGTTGTAGTTACTCCGGCCGTTCCGGAGGATCATGGTGAATTGCAATGGTTCCGGAACAATAATTTTACGATCTGGAAACGGTCACGCGTTTTAGGGCACATCTGCCGCCAATACCACTGTCTGGCGGTTGCCGGAACGCATGGCAAAACCACCGTGTCGACCATGGCCACCATAATTCTGAACCAGACATCCTCGGGCTGCGGTGCCATCCTCGGAGGAATTGCGAGGAACTTTGAAACCAATCTGTTGATGCCGGACAGTGAAAACCAGTGGATGGTTACAGAAGCCGACGAATACGACCGATCTTTCCTTCAGCTTAATCCCGATGTCGCAGTAATCACCTCAATGGATGCGGATCACCTTGATATCTATGGAGAACATGAGCATGTCATCACCTCGTTCAGGGAGTTTGCCCGTAACGTGAGAGAAGGAGGCAGGTTGCTGGTAAAAAAACCGATTGAGGGATATTTCAACCGAACCGGAAAATGCCGGATTTATACTTACGCATTGTCGGGCAACGCTGACTTTACCGCCAGCGAACTTCGGCTTGATGAAGATAGCCGGTGCTACATTTTCAGGCTTTCAACACCCGAAGGATTTTCTCCCGAAATTAAAATGAGCTATCCGGGGCTGCTCAACGTAGAGAATGCAGTTGCAGCAGGGGCTGCAGCCTTTCTTGCCGGTGCCGGGCTATCCGATATCAGGAACGGACTTGAATCATATATAGGTGTAAAACGCCGCTTCGAAATCCTCTACCAGAAGGGGAATGCGGCATACATCGACGATTATGCACACCACCCCGAAGAACTAAAAGCCTTCATCTCATCGGTAAGGGCTTTATATCCCCGGAGACACATTACGGGCATTTTTCAACCTCACCTGTATTCCCGCACCCGCGACTTTGCAGAAGAGTTTGCCCAAAGTCTCGACCTCCTCGATACAGCATTGATCCTGCCCATCTACCCTGCACGGGAACAACCTATTCCTGGCGTATCGGCAGCAATGCTCCTCGACAAAATGAAACTGGAAAATAAATTTCTCCTAGAAAAAGGAGAACTGGCAGGTTACCTTAGAAGTCACCACCAGGAGATTCTCCTTACGATGGGAGCTGGCGACATCGAACTTTTAACCGGTGAAATTCTTGAAACCCTGAAGAATGAAACGAAAGATTAAAATATTTGCTCATGTAACGGCATGGATTCTGGCAGTGGTTGCACTGGTGGTAACTCTTGCATTTTCATATGCAGAAACGGCATCGGTGGTTTGTAAAGAGATTGCCGTGAAATATGACGGAGATCAGCAGGTTCAGCTCAGCAGGCAGGAAATAGTCCGGCTGGTTAATGCCGCGGATAAAAACCTGATCGGGAAAAAGCTCAGGGAAATCAACGCAGAGACGATAGAACAGGAGGTGAATAAGCACAATGCCATATATAAAGCCGATGCCTACAAGCTGGTGGTAAGGGACAGCACTGATTACAAAGGCATTCTGGCCATAAAAGTCAGGCACCGCAATCCGGTAATGCGAATTATGTCGCCGGATGCAAACTATTACATGGACGAAGAGGGGGTGCGTTTCCCTACCTCCACAAGGTATTCGGCGAATGTGGTGATTGTTACCGGCAACATCAATGAGAATCTTGCACGCAAAAGCATTCTGCCCATGGTGCTGCACATCGCTGAAGACGATTTTTGGCAGGCACAGATCAAACAGATTCATGTTGACCGGAACGAAGAACTCCTGCTTACCCCACTGGTAGGCAACCAGATGATTGAGTTTGGCACTGCCGACAGCTACCATCAGAAACTGCGAAACCTGATGGCATTCTATGAAAAGGTTGTAGCCAGCAACAATTGGGACAAATACGAAAGAATAAGTTTAAAATACAGAAATCAGATAATTGCTAAAAAACGAGACTAATATGGCTTCAAAACAGGGAATCACAGTAGTTGTGGATATCGGGTCCTCTAAAATCAGGGGACTGGCGGGTATTAAAACCGAGAACGGCAGAATTGAGGTATTGGGACATGCGACAGTGCCTTCGAAAGGAATCAAGCGGGGAGTTGTCCTGAATATCGAGGAATTTTCGGCTGCCCTCTATCAGCTGATCGGGATACTTGGGAACCAGGCTGAGATCGAAATCAAACTGGTGGATGTGGCCATGGCCGGACAGGCTATTCAAACCCTTACGTTTGATGGTATTCGTTACACCAGCGGAAACGGGATTGTGAACAGCCATGATATCGATTATTTGCTCAACGAAGCCATGAACATGCCCCTGGAGCCCGGATATAAAATATATCACATTGTTCCACAGGGCTATACGATAGATGATGAACCAAACATCAGTGTACCCGTGGGGCATACAGGTCGAAAAGTACATGCCCGCTATAAACTGATCACCGGTCCGAAATCGTATATGGACAATATTAAGCTGGCGTTTTCCAAAATCGGGATTCAGACGGGTAAATTCATGATAACCCCCCTGGCAACAGCCGAGGCTGTTATGAGCCAGGACGAAAAAGATGCCGGCGTAGTGGTGGTCGACATAGGTTCGGGCAATACCAAAATAGCAGTATTTACCGAAGGTCATCTCACCCATGCATCTGTTATTCCGTTTGCCGGCGATGTGATTACCAAGGATATCAAGGAGGGATGCAACATCCTGCAGAAATTTGCAGAACAGCTTAAAACGCAATACGGACAGGCGATGGGCGACTTTGCCGATGAAGACAAAGTGGTGACTATCGCCGGGGGGAATGGTTGGGAATCAAAGGAGATCTCCTTTAAAAACCTGGCCTATATTATTCAGGCACGTCTCGAGGAGATCATCGACAGCATTTATTTCCAGATCGAAAAATCAGGATTGACTGATCATCCCCACCAGGGCATTATTCTCACCGGGGGAACATCTTCTTTAAAGAATATCCTGCAAATTCTGAAATACCGCACCGGGATGGACGCCCGCATGGGCAAGCCGGAGTTGCGGCTGGTGAATAATCCGGATTTTATCAAAAATGAGTACATAACCGCTCTGGGGCTATTAAAACTTGCACTCAATGACGCCTCTCCGTCCCAGAAATCTATAAAAAATCCTTCAACATCTAAAGGAACTTCGGCAGGGAAAGGTATATTTGGAGCAATTGGTGACAGGGTTGCTCAGCAAATCAGCATCTTATTTGCCGATGACGATGAAAAAATGCAATAACTAAAAAATAATCCGATGGCCGACGATTTAATCAGATTCAATTTTTCCAAATCCGCTGGCTCCATAATTAAGGTGGTTGGCGTAGGCGGAGGAGGCTGCAATGCGGTAAACCATATGTTCGAAGAAGGTATCAGGGATGTGGACTACATTGTATGCAATACAGACGGACAAGCGCTGGAAATCAGCCCGGTACCCACAAAAATACAACTGGGCGTAACCCTAACCGAAGGAAGGGGCGCTGGAAACCGCCCCGAAATGGGAGAAGAAGCCGCGTTGGAAAATTATGACGATCTCCGTACGGTACTCGAAGACAACACAAAAATGTTATTCATAACGGCCGGAATGGGCGGCGGGACCGGCACAGGCGCTGCCCCTGTCATTGCACGGCTTGCCAGGGAACTTGATATACTGACCATCGCCGTGGTTACCGTGCCATCGCCGGCCGAAGGCAACAAAAGGCACAACCAGGCCATTGACGGTATCCGCAAACTTAGCGAACATGTCGACAGCATGCTAATCGTGAGCAACCAGCGACTGCACAGCGTATATGGTGAACTTCCGGCGAGGCAGGCCTTCCGGCTTGCCGATACGGTCGTGATGACAGCAGTGAAAGGTGTGGCAGAAATCATTACCCTGCATGGCAATATCAACATTGACTTTGCCGATGTGTACACCGTAATGCACGACAGCAAGGTATTTATCATGGGAACAGGTCTGGCGTCAGGTGAGAACCGCGCGATGGACGCCGTAAAAATGGCACTGAGGTCTCCGCTGCTTGATAACCAGGAAATTAAAGGCACTAAAAACATCCTGCTCAATATAATTTCCGGGGCGGAAGAGATTACCATCGGCGAAATCGGGGAAATTATAGAATACCTCCAGATGGAGGCCGGCCAGGAAGCTGATATCATTTGGGGAAATGGATATGACGGGGCACTTGGCAACCAGATCAGTGTCACCATACTTTGTACTGGGTTCAGGAATGCGGCCGCCTACCTGACGGGAAAAGAGAAAAAGATAGAGCAGTTTACCCTTGGAGAAGAGACATCTCCTGAAAAAGTGCCTGCCGAAGAACCCGTAAGAAAGGAGGAAGAGCCTCTTATTCTGGAACTTGACCTCGAGCCCTTCTTCCCGGCTGAAAAGGAACCGGAGGTAAAAAAAATAAAAAAACCGGAGGAACACAGAGCCATAAAGAAAAAGAAAAAGTCAGCAGAGGAAAGCGAACCAGAACCCGATTCCAACATTGACAACTGGTTTGTCAGGAAGTTTGGAAAGTTCTTCGATGATGATGACCAGAATATGTAAAATTCATGCTAAAGACTTAAGACGACAGATAAATAATCCTTGAAAATTCAGAAAATATGACCAACGATATTGTAAATTTCCAATTTGAGAAAAAACCGGAGTCCATTATTAAAGTCATCGGCGTCGGTGGTGGTGGCGGAAATGCGGTCAACCACATGTACAAATTAGGCATCCGCGATGTGGATTTTATTGTCTGCAATACCGATTCCCAGGCCTTGGCCAACAGTCCGGTACCGTCAAAAGTGCACCTGGGTTCCTCCCTGACTGAAGGAAGGGGGGCAGGCAACAAACCGGGAATAGGCCGCGAGGCAGCCACAGAGAATATTGACGACGTAAGGAAAGCCCTGGAGCCCGAAACGAAGATGGTATTTATTACAGCCGGAATGGGCGGCGGCACCGGCACCGGAGGAGCGCCCGTTATCGCGCAACTGTGCAGGGAGCTCGGCTACCTCACCATAGGCATTGTGACCATCCCATTCAGAAACGAAGGCAAGCGGCGCATCAACCAGGCAATTGAAGGCATCCAGGAAATGGAGCAGTACGTAGATTCGCTCCTGGTGATCAACAATGAACGCATTCGTGAAATGTATGGCGACTTTGCCATTTCACAGGCATTTGCAAAGGCCGACGATGTGCTGGCCACTGCAGCAAAGGGTATTGCAGAGATCATCACCGTTCCCGGATATATCAACGTGGACTTCGCCGATGTGGAAACTGTTATGCGCGACAGCGGGGTAGCCATTATGGGCACCGGTCTTGCCGAAGGGGATGGCAGGGCGATCATGGCAGTTGAGCAGGCTCTTAACTCTCCCCTGCTTAACAACAACAACATAAGGGGCGCAAGAAACATCCTCCTCAATGTAACTTCCGGAGATACTGAGGTGACCATGGACGAGATCGGTCAAATAACCGACTACATACAAACCAAAGCCGGATTTGAAGCAGACCTGATCTGGGGCAACGGGATCGACCAGCAGCTGGGCAGCAACATATCGGTAACCGTAATAGCCACCGGTTTCAGCACAAGCAGTATTCCTGAAATCCTCAGCTCCAAAAAAGCCGACAAACAAAAATTTGAGCTGAACCCCACCCAGGCAGCCGCAAGACCTGCTCCACAGCCGCAGGCACAACCGCCTCATGTACCCAAAACGGCACCTGCAGCCGGCAGTTCACGTAATAACGAGTTCTCCATCAAATCTCACCAGACAGAGAAAGCCGGATGGGAACAGTTATACGATACTGCAGCCGACCAGCCAAAGGAGAATCCGCCAAAGCAAGGCATGGACATCGACTATGCCCGCATGAGCGAGGATGATGTGGACAATCTCGAAAACGTGCCGGCTTATATTCGCAAGCAGATGCTGGCCAATCAGCAGGGAAACCTGAAGCCATCAGACTATTCAAAATATACAGTTTCAGCTGATCCAAAAAAAAAAATAATCTTCAGGGATAACAATCCCTATCTGCATAAAAATATCGACTAAAAACGAGAGGTTATGACACTTTTTGAACAAATAAACCTTGACCTCATGTCGGCCATGAAGGCCCGTGAAAAAGGAAAACTGGAGGCATTGCGCAACCTGAAAAAAATGATGCTCGAAGAACGTGCCACCAAAGGGGCAGGCTCTGAACTCACCGACGATGAGTCTCTGAAACTGATACAAAAACTGGTGAAACAGGGAAAAGATTCGGCAGAAATCTACGTGCAACAAAACCGGCCAGAACTGGCAGAAGTGGAATTGGAACAGGTAGCAGCTCTAGGCGTTTACCTTCCGCAACAAATGACTCCCGCGGAACTTACTGCCGCTGTGGCCGGGATCATTGCCAGTTCAGGGGCACAATCCATGAAAGACATGGGCAGGGTCATGGGCCTGGCCTCCAAAGAACTGGCAGGCAAAGCCGATGGGAAAGATATTGCAGCAAAGGTAAAGGAGTTGCTGGGGCAATAGCTATCTTACCTTGGATATATCCTGAGCTACTCCCGGCACAGGGGGAAGCGGATCGAAGCCAGATACAGGGCCAAAGGCATATTCTGCCGGACCCAGTTTTAGATCCGATGCCATCATATCATCCCAGGTAACTACTTTCCCCGTGATAGCCGATTCCCGTCCCATAACTCCGCAAAGCGTGGCAGCAGCAAGTCCGGGGGCCTGGTTAACAGGCGTATTGTTGCGGATTGCCGTCACAAAGTTTATATGTTCCTCATCATAGGAGGATATGGCCACGCGGTTAGTCGGAAGTCCATCAGCATTAAGAGGGTATTCATATTCCCAGATCAGGTTATGGTTGTTGTCCCAAATCTTATTCTGGCAGTTGGTGTAGCCTTTGGTGCCAAAAATCTTAAATCCGTGCTTGTTGTCGCAACCGTCAATACATCTGGTCTTGCAGTGAAAGATCCTGCCATCGTCAAACTCATACTCAACGCTATAGAAATCGTAAACGTTCCCGGTCATGCGTCTGTGCCGGCCGCCAAATCCAAGCGCCTTCACAGGATGCTTGCCAAAGTAGAGGCTTACCATATCGATCTGGTGCACGGCAATATCAACATTGTCACCACCCGACAACCAGTTCCAGTTCATCCAGTCCCAAAGCATGGCCTCCATGTCGCTCCATTCTGGTTGCCGATTGGTGTGCCAGATTCTGCCGCGTATATCCCAGGCATTGGCTGAAACAAGGTCGCCAATCGCCCCGTTTTGCACCATGTGGTGTGTAGTCAGGTAATCGCGCTGGTGCCTGAAGTTGGTTCCAACAACTACTTTAAGGCCGGCCGCTTCAGCCATTTTTGCAGCAGCCATGAGAGACCTGACGCCCACCGGATCTACTCCGCCCGGTTTTTCCATGAAAATATGCTTTTTTGCCCGCACGGCCGCATCGAAATGCTGCGGGCGGAAATGTTGCGGGGCAACCAGAAGAACAATATCTACATCAGATTCTATCACTTTCTGATAGGCGTCAAATCCGGTGAAACAATTCTCCGAAGGGATATCAATGCCCTTTTGTTCTTTTAACCTGGCCCTGCATTTATCGATCTGGCTCTGAAAAACATCACCTATTGCAGTAATTTGCAGATTGGGACCTGCATTCAGGAAATTAAGGGCAGCCCCGGTTCCCCTGCCTCCGCATCCGACCAGCCCGGCTCTGAGCAGCGGACCGTCGGGGGCAACATCATAGAAGACAGGCGAGGTTGTTTTTGGTTTGTCCGCAGTGCAGGAGCTTAAAACGTATCCGGCGCCAACCGCACCGATCAATCCGAGAGCGGCAGCATCGCCGAAAAATTCACGCCTGGTTTTTGGTTTGCTTGTGTTTTCCATGATGATTTGATTTTTTTTAGTTGCCCTAAAGATAGAAATATTTAGATTTCCCTGACCACCAGATACACAGTATTGCCCTGGTCAATTTTTAATTCAATCCCATCTGATAATTGATCCCCGCTGTACACACCCGTTACTTTACGACTCAGGTTGGTGACCTTATATTCTTTAGACTTGTCAACGGTAAACCATTCCGGAAACTGGTTGATCCGGGGATAATCCAAAGGCAGGTTGAAGATTTCTCTGTGCCTGGGTGTATCAAAAAAGAGTTTGCCTTCCCAATTCCTGCCGGATGTAATTGCCAGCCTGACCTCGCCGTCGATAGTTTCTGCACCGTAAACCAGGGTTTCATCCCATGGCTTCAGGGTTATTCCCTGGGTTTTCCATAAACAAAACATTATCGTGGTCCTGGCAAAATTACCATCTCCATGCCAGCCTTCAATTATGCCACTTCCCCTGAATTCTTCGAGGCCTTCTCTCCGGGCAGTATCCTGGATTGACCACATATTCCTGATCTCACTTTCCGCCCATTCTCCAACTTCCGCAACGGGTTCCCTGTTATAGAGGTTCAGGGCACTCTCTATGGCATCGGCAA
>CAYMXK010000040.1:7730-19837 GCA_964393915.1 uncultured Prolixibacteraceae bacterium | reverse complement strand
CCGGAAAACCGGCCTTTCCAGACCCGTCGGCGAAGCAAACCAGCGGCAATGTCAGAAAAATCAGCATGGTCAGCATGGTAACGCAGGCATTCTTTTTTAAGGTAATCATAGCATTTCCAAATTATTTGTTTGATTTTTGAAAAAATAAACTATCCAGTGGGTGTCAACCTGCAGACGAAATAATTATCATACATCTGCAAGGTCGGGCACATCTTATTACTGAACAGCAGTAAGAGCGGAAAGCATAAGTAAGATTTTCCTTGAACAGGAAAACGAAAAGACGCCGCAACCACCGCTGGCAGCGCCATCTGAATCACACAGAACATTATTTAAGTTGCTTATTATAGTTCCGGAAAAAATTGTAATTATTGTGTAAAGTTCGCACATAAAGGCAATTCAGACATAGCACCATTGTTGCCCCGGCTTGCAAAAAATTGTACATTTATTGTACATATGTTGCTTTTCTTTGCAATTTCGAACGAGGAGGAATTTTTTTCACACAGATCCATACAGATAAACATCTTCGATCCAGGGCAAAGTACCTTTCCAATCGAATTGGCCAGATCCTTTTTGGGCCGGATTGGATTGTGAACTTGAAACAAAGTATTTAAACTATGTTACAGGGGTTTCCACTATGTTGCAGGGGGTTAAAAAGTATTACATCCTACAGGGGAGGTCTTCTGTGATAAGGCTTTAACCCAATATCTTCAATTATTTTCAGAAATTCCGGTTCATCCCGCAGGATATCAAAATCAGGATTGGTAGCAATAAGGTTGAGATAAACATACAGTCTGTTCGTGGCCTCCATGTTTTTTCCGAGCCAATAAAGCGAGTTCTCCCTATCACCAACAATAGCATACCACCAGGCCAAATAATAAGGATGTCCGTTCAGTCCGGGAGCCCTGACCGGTTTATGGAGATTGGCATCAATAAGCCAGTTAAAAAGTCCTTCTATACCGGAAGTTTTAAATGCTTCATTAATTTCATCAGTCATCTGACCATCAGGGTAGAATTTTTGAACAATGGCAAGCAGTTCAATCTTCGCACTCAATCCATCACCCATTTTAGCATAATTGAGAAAAAATAACCAGTTGTTCTCAATAAAATCAGGATTAAGATCTTTCGCAATGATGCATGATTCAATAGCTTTGCTGTATTTCTGTTCGAAATAATAAACCCAGGCGTTCAGGTTCTGGATAACCCAGAAATAAGGTTCAAGCTCAAGTGCCCGGTTCATATGTATGCGGGCATCCTCAATTGGTCCTGTTATCATCAGCAATTGTGCATAAACCTGATGTGCATAAGGGAAATTAGGATTCAATGACAGGGCTTTATGAAATTCGAGTCGACCTTCCTCAAACCTTCTTTCGGGCCATACCAGATAAGCACCTATTATGGTATGGGCTTCAGCACAGTCAGGATCAATTTTCAGAGCTTTTGCAGAAAGCTCCCTCGCATTATCAATCCCTAAACTGTATGGTTGCAGCCACCCCCACGCAGACAAATTAAACCAGGCATTTGCGAGGCCTGCATAAGCAAGGGCAAAGCTGCTGTCGGCCCCGATTGCTTTCTCAAAATATTGCAGGCTGGCCATCAGGCCCTCCTTATTAATATCGAACCGCTGTTCACTATTTGCCTTATTGAGCAAAAATCGGCCTCTCAGGTAATTATCATATGCTTCAGGATTCCGCGTTGGGAGTATACCAATCTCTTCAATCTCACTATCTGACAAGACAGCCTTCAATTTGTCTGCTACCATGAGGGCTATCTCACCCTGAATACCCATAACATCAGTCAATTCCCTGTCAAAATTGGAAGACCACAAGTGCCGGTCATGGGTTGCATCTATCAATTGGATGGTAATCCGTACCATATTTCCCTGTTGGCGTACGCTTCCTTCAAGCACATTACTGACATTTACCTGCCTTGCAATTTCACCCGCCGTTAGTCCCGACTCCCTGAAGTGTTCAGATGTGGTACGCGATATTACTTTAAAATCATTTATGCGAAACAGACTGTTCAAAATGTCCTCCATAATACCATCGGCAAAATACTGGTTTTCAGGATTATCGCTTAGATTTCTGAATGGAAGGACAATAATTGATTTTTTTGAATACTTACCATTCCTCAATGCACGCTGCTGCTCAAAAAGATAATTATAAGAACTGTATGCCAGTGTCATTAAAATAACGAAAAAAATAAACGGTAAAATCCACCTGCGATTTCGGCCAAACCATCCCTGAATCATTAAAGGCGATTTATCAATTTTATTATTATCCACAACTGGTAGATTCTTCGCCATATCAGCGGATTCAAAGGAAGCCAGGCCATGTTTCCTGAACTCTCCGGGAGGATACCCATATTGTTCATGAAAACAACGGTTAAAATAAGCAGGACTGCTAAAGCCCACCTGATATGCAATTTCGGAAGCTGAGGATTCACTTTCCCGAAGCTTTTTCATGGCCTCCTGCAACCTTATAGACCTGATAAAATGGCTGACCGATTGGTTTTGGATGGATTTCAGGCGACGGTGAATATGAGAACGGCTCATTCCTGCTGCCAGCGACAACTCTTCAGCCCCGAAATGCTCATTTGCAATATGTTCATTAACTATCTCCGTGAGCCTGCTGATAAAAACCTCATCTAAAGCCGACTGGTGGTTCATTTCTGCATTTCTTGTGTAGTGTTACGGAAAAGAGATTTATAGGGTTAATTCCTTAGACCGGATCAACATCATCATTCCTTTCAAATTATCCCATACAATGTGTCACCTAAATTCTTTACAACACGCATGAAATCGAAATAAATAAGTTGTAAGTTACAAAAAAAAATCGGGACTGGCTGGATGTTCAAAATTTTCGAATCAACACAAAACAAAAAAAAAGCCCTGTAATAAAACAGAGCTTGTACGTCGCCTTTGTGTAACTTAATATCTTATGCAAGTTTTACATTTACGGCATTGGGTCCTTTACGGCCAGCTTCAACTTCGTAAGTTACCTCATCGTTGTCGCTAACGCGGTCAACCAGCCCGCTTGAGTGTACAAAGTACTCGGTGGTTGATTCTGAGTCTTTAATAAAACCAAAACCTTTGGTCTGATCAAAGAACTTTACTGTTCCTTTTTTCATTATAAAAAATTAAAATTCGGCGTCAAAGATAATATTATTTTTTCATTAATAATAATTAAATTTCATTTGATTGTTTTTTCAATCCTTTGTTAATAATTTTTGAATCCTCTCCGAAAAGTCCGGGGTCAATATTTCACTTACGGAAGATTTTAATGTTTCTGAAATTTAGTAACTTTGATCTATCGCGATAGACTGGCTGACTTTTTCTGACCAGTAAAATAAATGTGATTGAAAAATAAAACATGATACCAGCATGATCAGCAAGGCGCAAAACGGAGTGAACAAATTTCCGCATGGCTAATCTCACAATAAACAGTGACACGCTATGTGGGCAAAAAAAATTAATAACATGAGTATTGGATATGACACTGTAAAAACGACTTCCCCGCCGGCCTGGATGGAGATTATTTCCCGATACAGTGTACCCGATGCAGCAGTCAGCTGGTGGCAGGTTGCCAACAGCGTGGTACCTTATATTATATTATGGATTGCCATGTATTACAGCCTCAGTATTTCCTACTTACTAACACTCTTCCTTTCAGTTTTTGCCGCAGGATTCCTGGTTAGGATTTTTATCATTTTCCATGATTGCGGACATGGCTCATTTTTTAAATCAGAAAGGTTGAGCCGCTGGGTAGGAATATTTCTGGGCATACTGGTTTTTTCTCCCTACCACCGGTGGCACCACGACCATCTCGAACACCACATGACAGTGGGCAACCTCGACAAGAGAGGTGTGGGAGATGTAAAAACGCTGACAGCAGAAGAATACAGATCACTCACAAAATGGCAAAAAGCGGGGTACCGGCTTTACCGTCATCCTTTATTTCTATTGGTATTTATCCCCGTTATTCTCTTTGTCGGGCTGTTCCGGACAACGAAATCCTATATGAACAGCCGGCAAAGAATGTATGTACACCTAACCACACTGGCCATAATTCTTCTCAACACATCACTGATTATCGCAATGGGTTTCAGGTCCTGGCTGATGATTCAACTGCCGGTAATCTTTCTGGCTGCAGTTGCAGGCGTTTGGCTCTTTTATGTTCAGCACCAGTATAGCGATGTTGTCTGGAAGCGCTCGAAAGACTGGAACTACAAGGAAATCGCCCTGAAAGGAAGTTCATTTTACAAATTACCCAGGGTTTTGCAGTGGTTCTCCGGCAACATCGGGTTTCATCACATCCATCATCTTGGCCCAAGGATTCCTAACTACAAACTTGAAAAGTGCCATTACGAAAATGAAGATATCTGGCAGGTGAAGCCACTGACTCTAAGGCAAAGCATGCGTTCGTTGAGCCTACGGTTGTGGGATGAGGAAAACCAGCGGCTGATCCCATTCAGTGAGCTGTCATAGCTCCTATTCAGCAAGCTTTTTGTAGAACCTCGCCCTTTCAGGATTGTCAAGACGGGAATAGATGTTCGAGAGAAAAGAAGCATACCGTGAATTTTTCTCCAATTCCCATAATCTCTCAAAATAATCCCGTGAGGTTTTAAAATCTTCCGCAACAATCTTCAACTCATTCAATAAAAACTGGTACTGTACATGGGTCTTGTTTTTATTGTACTTCTCCATCTCACGCTGGTACCTGTTTTCTCCCCTATAGTAAAACTTTTCGCCATTCCACTCCAATGCCTCACGGTGCGTTGGATTGAGTTTCAGAAGATCATTGGCTACAGCATCAGCCAATTCATTCTTTTCCAACTCCTTGATGAGCGAAAAATAGTTGTTCAGATAAGTCTCCTTTCCTTGCGACGCCTTGTCAAGTTTACCCCATTGCTCAAATGCCCTGCCCTTGTCTATCCTCATGTAGATTTCAAAAAGCTTCAGTGGTACCCCGTGCTCAAGAGATTCATCATGATAATTCGACTCAAGGTATTGTAAAGTTGTTAGTTCCTTCGATAGATTGTCCTGTTTTCTATAAATTTCAGCTAACGACAGATACATATCTACCCCTTCATAACCGGAGAGACGTGCAGCATCATACCAGGAAATGGCAGAATTAAAATTACCCGCTTTAAAGGCATCATGGGCAGCCTGTGCATAATCTCCGGCAGGAATGGGTTGTTTTGCCAATCCCATCTGTGCGAAGTACGCCTCCCATGACTGAACAGCCAACACAAAATCGCCTGATCCGGATGCAACAAGTGCATTTTCCTTTTCCGAAACAACAACATCCATGCCCACCCTGGTGGTTTTACATCCCCACACTAAGGCCAGCAGGAAAAGTAATACAACTGTAATTTTTCTTAATTTCATTGCTTGTACATTAACATAGAACAAAGGTAAGGAAATATTCCCGGATCGGGGTAACAGGCTATCGGCCATTGTGATCGATTGACGATTGTATTTTGTCGTTAAAAAATGAAGGATTTGTAACACTTTTCGTAATTTGCAGTCCTATTATAAGATCACAGAATTGAAATAAATAAACCACAAATATTATGAAAACTATGAAGAAAATTTTGTTTGCCGTTGTTATTGCCCTGACTTTCACCCTTTCAATCTGCCATTATGCGTCAGCCATTAATACGGCAGATACCCGCATGATGCACCAGCCCGCGATAAGTGAAGCCCATGTGGCATTTATTTATGCCAATGATTTATGGGTAGCCCATATTGATGGAACAAATCCGCGCAGGCTCACCTCCGACGCAGGCATTGAGTCGAGCCCCGGCTTTTCGCCCGACGGACAGCTAATCGCCTTCAGTGCGGAATATGATGGCAATATGGACATCTATACCGTATCAGTGGATGGGGGAATGCCCCGGCGTTTGACCTGGCATCCCTCTCCTGATCTGATGCGGAGTTTTACACCCGACGGAAAATCGATCCTTTTTGCATCGCCCCGCGAAGACTTTTCCAACCGTTATTTACAGCTTTATACAGTTCCTTTAGAGGGAAGTTTTCCGACAAAACTGAATATCCCAAACGCCCACCAGGCAACCTATTCCCCAGATGGTAAGATGATGGCCTATACGCCGATATCGCCAAGGTTTCAGCAATGGAAAAATTACCGTGGCGGAACTGTCTCCAACATCTGGATATTTAATTCCGACAACCTTGAAACCATAAAAATCCCGGAGGCAGAAGGTCGCAGCAACGATTGGAATCCAATGTGGGCAGGTAATTCCATCTATTTCCTTTCTGACAGGAACGGGGAGTTTAACCTTTACTCCTACAATATTGCAACAAAAGTGATATCACAGGTTACGGATTTCGAAGATTTTCCCATTAATTCAGCCAACATCTCCGGAAATAATATAGTTTTCGAACAGGCAGGCAAACTTCATATCTACCATACCATTAATAAAAAAACCACAACATTAAAGATAGGAATCGCATCAGAACTGACCGAACTTCGGCCCCGGTTTGTAAAAGGCGTTCAGCATATTCGCAGTGCCGCCATCTCCCCTTCCGGTTCACGTGCCGTTTTTGGATACAGGGGTGATATTATTACCGTACCTGCAGAAAAGGGAGATCCGCGAAATATCACCGGGACCACCGGCGCACATGAAAAATACCCGGACTGGTCGCCTGACGGAAAGTTCATTGCCTTCTTTTCTGACGAAACAGGAGAATATCAATTACAAATTCTATCTCAGGATGGCAAAGGAGAAGCCCGTTCATTCCCTCTTCCGGGCACAGGTTTTTATGCATACCCCCGATGGTCACCCGACAATAAATATATCACCTTCAGCGACAATGGCCGAAATTTCTACTTGTTGGAAGTTGCCTCAGGTACCATTAAGAAGATCGACTCCGACGAACTCTACATTCCCGGTGCTTTCAGGAATATATTCGGTGACTGGTCTTCAGATTCGCGATGGATTGCTTATACAAAAGTTATTGCAACCCACTTCAAGCAGGTTTTTATCTATTCAGTAGAACAGGGAAAATCCTATGCTGTAACCGACGGACTCAGCGATGCCAATAGTCCCGTATTTGATCCCGACGGGAAATTCCTGTTCTTTATGGCGTCAACAGATGCAGGCCCCGTTATTAATTGGTTTGACCAATCGAGCCATGACATGCGCATGACCAGTTCAATATATCTGGCTACATTAAGGAGCGACATCCCCAACCCATTCATCAGGGAAAATGATGAGGAACCGGTGAAATCTGATGCAAAGGAAGAAAACGGGAATAAATCAAAATCCACAGATAAACCGGAAGAAACAGCTAAAAAAATTAACATTGATTTCGAGGATATCGGGGCCCGGATCGTTAATGTACCGCTGAAAGCTGGAAGTTACTCGCAGCTGGGAATGTACAAAACCGGTGAATTTCTTTATGTGGCTTCCTCTCAGGATAATTCAACCGCATCCCGCCTTTTCAGGTACGATATTAAGGAACGCAAGGAAAGCGAAGTTATGGAGTTGGACAACTATTTGCTTTCGGCAGATGGCAAAAAAATGTTGTACAGAAAAGGACAGATCTGGGGAATCTCAGAAGCAGGGAAAAAACCTGAATCAGGCAAAGGTGTTTTGAATTTATCGGCTGTTGAGATAAAAATTGACCCGGCGGCAGAATGGAAACAGATATTCAATGAGGCGTGGCGCGTAAATCGTGATTATTTCTACGATCCGGGAATGCATGGCGCCGACTGGGCTGCCATGAAAGAGAAATATGGGGCCTTTCTGCCTGATGTACCCAGCCGCAACGACCTGAACCGCCTCATCATGTGGATGTGCAGTGAAATTGCGGTAGGCCATCACCGGGTGGGCGGTGGAGAACAGCGTTTTACAGCCGAACGGGTCGAAGGTGGATTATTGGGAGCCGATTATGAGATTGCTGACAACAGGTACCGCTTCAAAAAAATTTATGGCGGGCTCAACTGGAATCCCGGGCTGCGTTCGCCCCTCACCGAACCAGGAATTAATGCAAAAACAGGAGAATATATAATCGCTGTAAACGGCAAAGAAGTTACTGCAGACATAAACCTTTACAGCTTTTTCGAAAGAACAGCAGGGAAAATTGTTGAGCTTACTATCGGCCCCAATGCAAACGGTAGCGGATCAAGAGTAGTGAAGGTAGAGCCCATTGCCAGTGAGGCCGGACTTCGCAACCGTGACTGGATTGAGGGCAATATGCGAAAGGTTCACGAAGCCACCGACGGCAGGGTTGCCTATGTGTATGTCCCCAACACCACTCTGCAGGGACATGAATATTTTAAGCGCTATTTCTTTCCGCAGGCCAACAAAGATGCCATTATAATCGACGAGCGGTTTAACGGTGGTGGGTTGATCGCAGACTATTACATCGACCTTCTGACCCGCCCTTATCAGTCTCACTGGAACATGCGTTATGGTATGGATCTGAAAACTCCCAGCGCTTCCATACAGGGGCCCAAGGTGATGATCATCGATGAAACTGCAGGATCAGGAGGAGACATGCTGCCATGGATGTTCCGGAAGTTCAGCGTGGGAACACTTGTGGGTAAGGCAACCTGGGGCGGACTGGTAGGGACTCTTGGGTTCCCGGAATTAATGGATGGCGGCATGGTAACAGCTCCCAATCTGGCTATATGGACAAAAGACGGTTTTATTGTGGAGAATGTGGGAGTACCCCCTGATATTGAAGTGGAAATGTGGCCGGCAGAAGTCATCAGGGGAAAAGACCCGCAGCTTGAAAAAGCCATCGAGGTGGCACTGGAAGAGCTGAAAAAAAATCCTCAGGTAAAACCGGTGAGGCCTGCCTATCCAGTCAGAGTAAGAAAATAACCAAAAAGATAACAACCTTTGGCTTTTTTCAATTTTTTTCTTACAAAAATGAAGTTAAAAGCAACTATTTGTTGCATTTAAAAATATGAAATGTATTTTTGAGAAAATTTTTGGATAAAAATCAACTGATCAATTAAAAAAAATGACACAACAAACTACAAACGAGATAAAGTTCTCGAACGGCCTCAAGATTCCCGTTGAACTGCATAAGGTTCGCATGGTACAAAAACTTCATTTAAAACCGGTTGAGGAAAGGTATGCCGCAATCGAAACCGGTGGGTATAATACCTTCCAGCTCAATACAAAGGATATCTTTCTGGATATGCTTACTGACAGCGGCACCAACGCGATGAGTGACAATCAGGTTTCATCCATGTTACAGGCAGACGATGCCTATGCCGGGTCGCAAAGTTTCTACCGTATGGAACAGGCTGTAAGGGACGTGTTCGGAAAGCATTGGCTGCTTCCTGTACATCAGGGCAGGGCTGCTGAAAATATTATATCGCAAACATTTATCAGCAAAGGTGACATCATTCCCATGAATTACCACTTTACCACTACCATGGCACATATGGAACTTAACGGTGGAAAAGTTTTTGAGATTTACACTGACGACGCACTGAAAATTAAAAGTGATGTTCTTTTCAAAGGCAACATTGACATCAATAAACTCAATGACCTGATTGAAAAATATGGTCCTGAACGTATTCCGTTTATCCGCCTTGAGGCCTCTACCAACCTGATTGGCGGCCAGCCGTTCTCCATTCAGAACATGCGCGATGTCAGGGCAATTGCCGATAAACATGGGCTTATGGTACTTCTCGACGCCAGCCTGATCGGCGAAAATGCTTACTTTATCAAGAAGCGCGAGGAAGAATTTAAAGACGCAAGCATCAGCGAGATACTACAGACCATGTGTAGTCTATCCGAAATAATCTATTTTTCGAGCCGCAAAGTAAGTTCCACCCGTGGAGGCGGTATTGCTACCAACAGCGAGGAACTTTACCTGAAAATGCGTGACCTGGTAGTGCTTTTCGAAGGTTTTACCACTTACGGAGGTATGTCGGTCCGGGAAATTGAAGCGATGGCAGTGGGTTTGTATGAGACCACAGATGAGACAGTGATTTCTCAATCTCCCCAGTTTATTGAATACGCGGTGAACGAACTCGACAGCTTAGGTGTTCCTGTAATCATGCCTGCAGGTGCACTGGGATGCCATATTGATGCAAAAGGATTTCTGCCACATGTCCGCCAGGAGGAATATCCTGCCGGGGCACTGGCAGCAGCACTGTTCATTGTTTCAGGCATCAGGGGCATGGAGCGTGGCACAATTTCAAGTATACGCGATGAAAATGGCAACGATATACTTGCAGATGTTGAACTTTTGCGTCTTGCTTTCCCAAGAAGGGTATTTACGCTGTCGCAGACCATGTTTGTTATCGACCGGGTAAACTGGCTGTTCAAGAACAGGGAGCTGGTAGGCGGGTTAAAGTTCGTGGAAGAACCTGCTGTACTTCGCTTCTTTAATGGTAAACTCACTCCAACCAGTGACTGGCCGCAAAAACTAATTGCCAAATTTAAGGCAGATTTCGGAGATAGTTTATAGCACAAATCAATCAAATATCAAAGGCACGATAAGCGTTCTATACGCGAATCGTGCTTTTGTTCTTTATAATAGTGCCCGGCCATGCAGGAGCGGATTTATGAAAGAATTGATGTGCTGACTTTTTCCGGGGATATCACCCATGGTTGGAAACGGTAACAAAATAAATGAAACAATGGTCCGTTACAAAGAAAATTCCGGACAAAACAGATACAACAATATGACAATTTGGGAAGACATCAGAAAACAATTTCCGGTATTGGACAAGTACATCTACCTGAACCCCGCCGGAGGTTCGCCCATGTCGAAACAGGCAGCAGAGGCAGGAAAACGCTATTTTGATGAAATGCTGGAAGAGGGCGACATCCCTTACGACAGATGGATGGAGCGGACCGGAGAGGTCAGGAAAAAACTGGCTACCCTGATTCATGCATCCCCCGAAGAGGTGGGCTTTACCATGAATACCTCGTCGTCAATGAATATGATAGCCCTGATGCTTAAAGGCAAAGGGGATGTTCTGACCATGCAGGATGAGTTTCCCTCCTCCACCATACCCTGGATCAACAGCGGCTTTAAAGTGGACTTCGTTGAACCGGTAAACCACGCCTATCCCATCAGTTGGATCGAAAAGCACATCCAGCCTCAAACAAAAATCCTGGTTTCATCAGCCGTTCAGTATTGCACAGGTTTCAGGCAGGACCTTGCTGCCTTAGGGGAGCTTTGCCGCAAGCATGGCCTGACTTTCGTCGTCAATGCCACGCAGGCCATCGGGGTGATGCCCATCAACGTAAGGGAAGCAGGTATCGACTTCATGGCCTTTTCAGGATTAAAATGGACAACTTCGGGATATGGAGCCGGGGTGGTGTTTATCAACAATGAGATTTTTAATACACATGAATTCCCTTCTGCCGGATGGCAAAGTGTTGAATCGCCCAACCTGATGATCAATACTGAACGGGAATTTCGTCGGGAGGCATCGGTGCTGGAAGCAGGCTGTCCCCACTTCCCATCGGTATTTGCGCTTGGTGGTGCATTGGACCTGATCCTTTCGGTTGGTCCGGATAAAATTCACCAGCGGGTGTTGTCCCTGAACAAAATACTTCAGCAGCGGATTGAGGCGACCGGCCTGCCGGTAATTGTTCCCTCGGAAGAAAAACACAGATCAGGGATCACCATCATCAAAACCGGCAATGCCAAAGCCATCAAAGAGAAAATGGCCGCAAAAAATATTATCATCGCAGCCAGGGGCGAAGGTATCCGGGTATCGGTGAGTTTCTTCAACAACGAAGAGGATATTGATGCCTTCATTAAGGCAATTGAAGAATTAAAAGAGATGTTTTGAGACTCGGGTGACGCGGTGGGTGACGCGTTTCCGAACCGCGATTTGGCTAACTGTAATAAAGAGTATCCGAACTCAATTCCTGATTGTTGGGCCATGAAATAAAATATCAGCAAGGGACATGAATAAAAAAGAAAGGATAATATGTTATGGGCAATCTTAAAAAAATACCGGTTTTCAAGAGCGAAGACGAGGAGAGGGAGTTTTGGGCAAATCATGATTCATCGGAATTTGTGAATTGGAAGAAATCAAAACGGAATTTATTTCCCAATCTGAAGCCAAGTACCAAAACAATTTCTTTGCGGTTACCTCACT
>CAYMXK010000040.1:0-7720 GCA_964393915.1 uncultured Prolixibacteraceae bacterium | reverse complement strand
ACGGCTATTCTTCAAAGCAGTTCCTTGGTTACCTTGTTGGTACTTGCATTTTTAATGGTTTCAGCAGCAGCCTCGAAGGCCGAAGTTACCCTACCCCGGATTTTTGGTTCAAATATGGTACTGCAGCAAGGGATCGAAATCCCGGTTTGGGGCTGGGCCAACCCTGGTGAAAGGGTAACGGTTACGCTCGGTAAATCTACCGCCAGTGTGCGCACCGGAAGAGACGGCAAATGGAAGGTTCAGCTGCCCCGCTTCGAATATGGAGGTCCCTACACCATGACCATCACAGGCCGGAATAGAATTATTTTCGACAACGTGATGATCGGCGAAGTCTGGATCGCCTCCGGCCAGTCAAACATGGAATGGCCCCTGGCCCAAAGCAACCAGGCGGAAGAGGAGATTGCCGCGGCCAGCTACCCTGATATCCGGCTGTTTCAGGTACCCCGTGCAGTGGCTCAACTTCCCGAAGAAGATATAGCTTCAGGTGAATGGAAAGCCTGCACTCCCGGAAACGCCGCCAGCTTCTCGGCAGTTGCCTACTTCTTTGGCCGGGAACTTCATCAGAAACTCAACGTTCCGGTAGGGTTGATTCAATCAGCCTGGGGTGGAACAGTTGCAGAAACCTGGATCAGTCCGGAGACCATCGAAAATGATCCGGATTTCGCTGAATCCCTCAAAAAATTGCGTTCGATGGATATGGAATCCTACGAACAGGAACAGCGAGACAGATTGAAACAAATGTTCGGGGGTAAGTTACCCACCGAAGACAAGGGGATAATTGACGGAGAACCGGTCTGGAGTGCCATCGACCTCGACGACGGAGACTGGAAATCGCTGGTCGTGCCAAAATATTGGGAAGAACAGGGATATGCGCAGATTGACGGAGTTGCCTGGTACCGCAAGGAGATAAAATTGACCGAAGAACAGAGCCAGAGCAATGTTACCCTGCATCTCGGCAAAGTGGATGACTCCGACATTACCTGGGTAAATGGTATTGAAGTAGGAAAAACCGAAGGTCCGCATGACGAAGACCGCATCTACACCATCGACGCAAAACATCTCAGACCCGGCAAAAACATGCTGGTGGTTAGGGTCAACGATACCGGCGGCAATGGTGGAATCTGGGGCGACCCGAAAAACCAGTTCCTGGCCATCGGCAGTGAAAAAGTGGACATTTCAGGAGACTGGAAGTTCCGGATCTCAAAAGCCACCCTCGCCGCAGTTAATATAGGACCCAACTCCTACCCTACCCTTCTGTTCAACGGAATGATCAATCCGGTTGTGCCCTACGCCATCAAAGGAGCCATCTGGTACCAGGGGGAAGGAAATGCCAGCCGCGCAAAACAGTACCAGCGTGTGTTTCCTGCACTGATTAACGATTGGCGGCAGCACTGGAACCAGGGCGATTTTCCTTTCCTGTTCGTATCACTTGCCAATTTCATGAAGCCGGCTGAAACTCCGGCAGAGAGTTCCTGGGCCGAACTGCGTGAGGCGCAGACCAAAACACTGTCGCTCCCCAAAACAGGAATGGCGGTTACAATCGACATTGGCGAAGCCGGCGATATCCATCCGCGAAACAAGCAGGATGTAGGACTCCGGCTGTCGTTGAATGCCCTCAAAATCGCCTATGACAAGGATCTGGTATTCTCAGGCCCGGTTTATCAATCGGTGGAATTCAAAGGTGACAAAGCTATTGTTACATTTGACCATACAGGTAGCGGACTTATCGCTAAAGACAGGTACGGATATGTGAAGGGGTTTACTATTGCAGGTGCCGACAACAAATTTCATTGGGCACAGGCGAGGATTACCGGTGAAAACCAGGTGGAGGTGTTTGCAGAAGAGGTGAAACAACCTGTCGCTGTACGCTACGGTTGGGCCAACAACCCCGACGACGTGAACCTCTACAATGCTGAAGGCTTGCCAGCCAATCCGTTCCGAAGCAGCGAATAAGGCAAAAGCCCTATAAGCATCCACTATCCTGTTCACAATATCGACGCTTGATACAGGATGGCAATTCTGATCATCAAATTAACCAATCCGCCAGCCAAAGCGTACGTTAAAGGAATGATCCAATCAGCTCATCCAGGTCAGCATCCCGCAGGTTCTTGGCGACGATGGTCCCATCCTTGTCGATCAGTACCTTGTATGGAATCAGTCGAATGCCATAACTGCTCACACCCTGCCCGGCCCAGGCACTGAGGTCAATCAGTTGAGTCCAGGGCAAACCATCATTTTCAATTGCGCTAAGCCACGGTTTGGTATTATTATCGAGTGAAACGCCGATAATCTCAAAGCCTTTATCTTTGTATTTTTCATACAACTCTACAAGCTTCGGGTTTTCTTTCCGGCATGGGACACACCAGGAAGCCCAGAAATCGACCAAAACGTACCCATTCCCTAAATAATCAGACAAGTTTACCATCTGGCCTCCGGCAGTTTGCGCCTGAAAACCGGGCGCTTTACTTCCTATAGATACATTCTCAAGATTTTCGGCCAGCTCCTTGAGGACTTTCACATATTCCGTATTTTGAAAAGAAGCGTCCAGCAGCTGTACATTCTTCCTGATTTCGTCGGGCGAAAGACGATAGGAATAATAGCGGTAAAACACGTACAATGCCGCAAGCGATGCCGGATGCCCGCTTAGGATTTCATTTACGGGAGTTCTGAAATTCTTCGAGAATTCGTTAAACAGATCCTGTTCTTTTGAACCCGTTACCCTGGTCTGCTCAAACGAATTGACCGTATCCAGCTCTACAGTAATGGGATTATGATCCAGGAAAATAAGGAACGAATGAAAAGGATTTCCGGTATTCTGTAGTCCTAATCCATAAATCTCCGGAAGCTGAACTTTGTTCGAAAAGCTGAATTTTCCATCCACAATACGAGTTGAATCGATGGTGAAAAATGACTTGTTTTCATACCGCTGCAGATAAACTGTTCCGGAAGTCACATCCTTAACACTCCCCGAAAGCTTTAACCTGCCGGGATCATCTCCACACCCTGCCAAAGCAAGGGCAATAATTATCAATAAAAAAGAGATTGTAGTCTTCATTTTCTTTAATCATTACATTTAAAACACTAATTGTATATCCTGTTTATCTCATTCATAGACCAATATCAATCCTGCAGGAGTTTGTTGGTCAGTATTTCGTTATTCGGAAGGGGAAATATGTAACCATCCTGGCTGGGCCCGACAACCCTTGCAGTATAGCTGCTGCGTGTGGGCTTGTCGGGGAAAACCAGCAAATCGCGCAAAATATCAGTAGCCCTGAAACCCTCTCCAAGTAACTCAATGCGACGCTCGGTGCGTATGGTATTAAGAATTTCATTTTGGGTGATACTGCTTGCCGGAAACAGGTAACTTCCGTCCGAACGGCTCCTTACAGCCTGCAGCAAGGCAATGGCCTTGTTAAGGTCCCCTCCCCGCGCTTCGGCTTCGGCATAGTTGAGCAAAACCTCGGCATACCGGATTACCGGGATGTAATCAATTGCCGGACTGACCTTTGAATATTTGGTGAGGTAAAACAAGCCATTCTGCGTCCTGATAAATCCTCGGCGCGCATCGGTTTCTCTCCATTGGGCATTGGCAATTATACCCGGTTCGGTGTGGTTCAGTGCAAAGTTGGGAGCAGTGTTGTACACAATGGCCAACACAGTTCCCTGAGGGGGGTCGTTTGCAGTCATAGGAACCGAGAATATCGACTCGGAAGATGTATAATCTGACGAAAATACAGCGGCAATATTGCTGTTTAGCCGATGTTGCACACCCGAGGTGGAGGAAAATGGGGCCTGATTTTGAGCAACGAGCTTATTGGCTTCCGCCCTGACTTTAGCAAAATCATTGCTGCTGAGATAAACTCTTGTTTTTAACGCAATTGCCGTATTCTTATGTGCCCTTGTGGTGTTAAGCAAGGCTGTTGTATATTTCTCAGGCAGAAACTGTTCTGCCGTATCCAGATCATTGATAATCTGCCGGTAAATAACACTCACCGTGCTTCTCTCCAGGTTGTTGTTGGCCGAAGTTGATTCGGGCAGGAGGCGCAGAGGAACTCCTTTGCTGGTGCCATTATTCTCTGCATAAGGCCGTGCGTAGGTGGTCACCAGGGTAAAATAGGCCAGGGCACGCAAAAACCGCGCTTCACCTATATAGTTCTTTTTAAGTTCCTCACTTATTACTCCATCTGATTGCGATAAACCTGAAATTAAAATATTTGTACTGTTAATTACGCGGTAGGACTGTGTCCAGACGTTGTTCACCTCATTGGAGGTGCTCGAAAGATTATGTTGCCAGACATAAGCACCGGCCAGTGCATTTTCAGTGAGGCAAATAAATTCTTCACCCCGCAGGTCATTGTTGTGCAGCAGTCTGCCACTATACAAATCGGCACTTTTAAGCGATTTATATGCCCCGTTGACCAATCCCTCTATCCGGGCAGGGGTATCGAATATGCTTGACGAACTCAGTGATGTTTCGGAAGTTGTATTTAATATGTCATCGCAGGATGCTACTGAAAACAATAATATTATTCCCGCAGATATTACTGCTATAACTGATTTGAATCTATTCTTCATCTTCGTAATTGTTTAAAATTTAACATTAACCCCCAGGGTAAAAGTCCTGCCAAGTCCGGCAGTGTTGTACTCAACTCCCGGAGTTGTATTTGCGTTGCCGTTGGCCGAAACTTCAGGATCAACTCCCGTGTATTTGGTAAACAGCAATGCGTTGTTTATCTGTCCGTATACCCTGACGGAGCTGATTTTCAATGCTGAAAGCACAGTGGGTGGCAGTTTCCATGCCAGCGTCACATTCTGAAGGCGAAGAAAGTCTCCCTTTTCAACATGCTCAGAGATGGGTACTCCTCCGCCGAATGAAATCCTGTCGCCATTCACCAATCGCGGGATGCTGGTTACCTGCCCGGGCGCTGTCCAACGATCGAGAATATCGGTTGAGCTGTTGAAAAAAATCTGGTCGGTCAGTGTGGACCGTGTCCGGTTCATCACATAATTGCCGCCAGCATAGGTGAAATTCAGGATCAGTTCGAACCTTTTATAGCTCAGATTGCTGTTCACTCCACCATACCATTTGGGCAGGGCATTGCCAAGCAGGTAATAGTCAGCCCCGGTCAATGCTGTGGCTGCCCTGCCGTCGAGATAGGTCCATCCGCCGATGCCGTTAAACTGCACTTCCTCACCGGCACGGTTGAGAAATACACGCTGCCCGTTAGCGGGGTTGACGTATAAAGTTTTCAGCCCGTACAAACTCCCAATGGACTCGCCCACCCGGGAGATATTCGTGTTGCCTGTACCAGTTGCCCCGATAATGTCTTCATTGCCACCTGCAAGCGCTGTAATCTTATTCTGCACGTAAGTGTAATTAAATGAAACATCCCACGAAAGATCACCCGCTTCAATAACCTGACCGCCCAGACTCAATTCAATCCCCCGGTTGTAAAGTGACCCGACATTGGCAAGAATGATGTTGTTGGGAATACCCTTCGACGGTGATTGCGGAGTACTCAGAATCAACCCGTTTACATCATTGTTAAACCAGGTTAGTTCAACATTCAGGCGGTTTCTCAGCGCTCCAAAACTTAAGCCTATGTTGGTCTGATCGCTGGTTTCCCAGGAAAGATCGGGATTTCCCTGCTGGGTAATTGACCATGTTGCCGCACTGCCATAAAGCGAGGCGGCATATAAATCATAGGAGCTGTAGTCATTGGCCAGTGTTCCGTTTCCGACACGTCCCCAACTGGCAGTCAATTTTAGATTGCTCAGATTCTGCAGGAGACCGGAGGCTTTAAAAAACGATTCATCCGACAATAACCATCCGGCTGAAATACCACCGAAGTTACCGTACTTTTTACTGATAGCCAGAGCGGAATTGCCATCTCGTCGCAGGTTTCCTGTAATAAAATATTTACTATTGAAACTATAACTCAAACGACTGAAGTACGAAAGAAATATCCTTTCACCTAAGTTGTTACCTGCAGCAGATATATTGCCCCATCCCCCCTGATAGAATTTAAAAAAATCGTCGGAGGCCTGAGTGGCTGTTGCCCCCCACGATGAACGCAGGTTTCTCTGGAAGTCAGTACCCAGCAAAACCGATACCTGATGTTTTTCATAGAACTTCTCTTCGAAACGAAGGGTATTTGTCCATGATTCATGTTGCCTCAGGTTGGATATCTGGGTAACCGAACCCTTCGAGGTAAATGCATTGGAACCCAGATTCGGACTGCCAAACAGATAGTCCTCGTGATCGAGCCGGTCGACGGCATACAGGGTGGTGAGTTCGATCTGTTTAACCGGATTGATCGTAAATGATAAATTGCCATTGAAATGACTGTTCTCCGAATTGTTGTCGGTGAGGGCAAAAAGCGAAACAGGATTATAGAGCGGTATATTTGCCGTATTGCTTCCTTTCCCGAGTGTTCCGTTGCTTGCCGGATTGATATTAAAACTACCATCCGGATTATAGGCCGGCACATTGGGTGGCAGCACCAGGGCAAGGCGCGTTAAACCCGTTGTGGTCATTGATTCTCCGGGCAAACTTCCTGAATCAAATGATTTATTGGAATTTACGTTGTATGCAGCTCCTCCGCTAAAACGCAGCCAGCTGGTTATCTGATTGTCAAGTTTAAAGCGGATACTTTTACGTTCGAAATCATTGCCCACGAAAAAGCCTTCCTGATTGGTATAATTGACGGAGAGATAATAGTTGATCTTCTCCGTACCTCCAGAAATGCTTACTGTTTGATTGTGCGACAAGGCTGTGCGATAAACATAATCGCGCCAGTTTGTATCGACCACAGAACCGTCAGGATTATACGACAAGGCAAAGGCAGGCGGATCGTTACGCCCTGCAATCTGATTGCGGTTGGATATGGCTTCGTTTTTAATTTCCGTGTATTGAAGGGCATTCAAAACTTTGGGAATTCTGACCGCCTGGGTCATGCCTATCCATCCGTCGTAGGTAGTGGTTACAGGCTGTCCCTGTTTTCCCCGCTTTGTTGTGATCAATATGACGCCTGCTGAACCACGTGAGCCATAAATGGCGGTAGAAGCCGCATCTTTAAGGATATCAACAGACTCAATATCAGCAGGATTTATGTCGCTTAACGGATTGTTGGCAGCCCTGGTTGATGAAATATTACCTGTAGTAACAGGCACTCCGTCAACTACCACCAAAGGATATGAACTCAGCGAGATGGAATTGACCCCTCTGATCCGTATTACCGGCGGGGCGTTCAGCACTCCTGTCGGAAGTGAAATGCTCACACCTGCAGATTTTCCCTGTAGTGCCTGTTCAAAACTTTGAACCGGGGAATCTTTGATCTCATCGCCTTTTACAACGGCGATGGAGCCTGTAAATTCACGCCGGTTTTGGGTTCCGTAACCTATAACAACCACATCGTTTAACAGATTCCGGTCTTCACTCAGATTGATGTTGACCGGTGCTGTGTATTCAAAAAGTTTCAGCTGGTAAGACCTGTACCCGATAAAGTTGACCAGAAGGGTAACAGGGAAGGCTGGCACATTCATAACAAAGTTTCCGTTTACATCCGAAGTGGTTCCGGTTTTATTTTCCGATACAATTACAGTAGCGCCAATTAGTGGCTCTTTTGTTTTGGCATCTAATATGCGTCCTTCAATTCTGCTTGCCTGGGCATCCACCAACAGGGGAAAAATCCACAGCAACAATAAGACAGGAATTCCA
>CAYMXK010000039.1:0-19864 GCA_964393915.1 uncultured Prolixibacteraceae bacterium | reverse complement strand
TCACCACTATTACCAAAGAAGGGATTCCGCTTATCCGCTACCGGACCCGTGACCTAACAAGGCTCAATTACGATAAATGTGAATGTGGCCGGACGCTGGTTCGCATGGAGAAATGTACCGGCCGCTCCGACGATATGCTGATAATCCGTGGGGTGAATGTATTCCCTTCTCAGATTGAAAGTGTACTGCTCGAAATGAGCGAAACCGAACCGCACTACCTGCTTATTGTGGAAAGGGAAGGAAACCTCGATACACTTAAGCTGATGGTAGAAGTGCAGGAGCAGTTCTTCTCCGACGAAATTAAAGCTCTCGAAGCCCTGCGTCGTAAGATTACCCAGAATATTCAAAGTATGCTGGGTGTTACCGTAGATGTAAAATTGGTTGAGCCGCGCACCATCGAACGTACTGCCGGAAAAGCAAAGCGTGTAATAGATAACCGAAAAATTTAATACCATGATAGCCAAACAAGTAACTGTATTTCTCGAAAACAAATCAGGAAGGTTAAATGAAGTAACCCGAATCCTGGGCGAGGCCGGGATTAATATTTCAGCATTCAGTATTGCCGATACATCCGATTTCGGGGTATTACGCATGATTGTTCCCGACCCCGACAAGGCTGTTGAAGTGTTGCGGGTAAACTTTTTTTCGGTGCAGACTACCCCTGTAGTGCTGGTTACCAGTCCAAACAAACCCGGATCACTGGCTACCTTGCTCAGGATTCTCAGTGAGGAGGGAATTTTTATCGAATATATTTATGCTTTCTCTATGAACGAAGATTCGGCTGTGGTTGTCATCAGACCATCGGAAATTGAGCGCTGCAAGGTTGTTCTGGATGCACACCGCGATGAACTTGCCGGGAGTAATCCGGGGTTTAAGGTGTAATTTATTGTTGTACCCACACTTTCTGTACTACCGTTTTTTGGTTGGCGGAAACTTGTAATCATACAGTTCCCCTATGGCTTCAATATTCCACTTCAGCGAAGCCGGCGTGGTGGTTTCCCAATGGTCGCCGGCGAGGGGAGGGAAGTAAATCGACTGCGATTTTACCAAACCCCACCCGAAAATGAAAACGATTACAATTGCAAAGTTTTTCATGGCGAAAAATATTAATCATTCAATTTTTTCCCAACTGCTTTAACCGCCCGGTATAGGATTGCCAGTAATTTCTTTTGGTTGAATCGTTGAGGAACGAAGCGGTTACGATTTTTTCCACCAAACCCGATTTTGATAACATCGTTGCCATGATATCATCATAGATTTTCTTATCGATTCCTGCCTGTTCGGCAAGAGTGGTAAATTGTGCCCTAATTTTACCCTGGGCCAGATTGCCAGGCAATAAGCCGCCATCCAGGGCAAAGTCTCTGTCTACAATATGTATGCGACTGTTTAGCAGGTCGTATGCCGGGCTTAACCGGTAGTCACCCTGGGGTGTTTCCAGCAGCGAAAAGTTTTTCAGGTGTGCGTCGCCATTTGAGAAGAGGTAATTGAACACAATTAATTTCAATAGTTTGGGCGCTTCGGTAAGGTAGGCGGGTAAACTTTTACGCATAATATGAAACAGGTCCAGATAATTTCCCTGGTATTTGTAATGTTCCCCATGGGTTTGTGGAGTAAAGCCTGCCAGCGATGCAAAATCTTCCTGCGCCAGTTTGGTGCCATCATCTTTTACATCGAAGCGCTTTGTTATATATGCAGGCGAACCATCTTTAAAAAAGATCAATGCATTCTCTGCTGTTTCGATTCCGAATACCTGTCGGGCAGTCTGCATGGTGAGGTGTTCGTTGGCCGGCATCTGATCTGATAATTTGCCATAGCCGGGAACCGGTTTCAGGATATAGGCGCCGTGTTCCCCCTCATTTGCCAGCCTTAACTTGTTTTTTTCGAGCAGTACCGAAAATTTTTCCTGAACGCCCGAAATCGACAATCGTTTTCTGTGTTGTTCAAAAAGGTTGTCGGTTTCAAGGTTCGATGCCGGTGAATGGTAGGGTAAAACATGATGCACGGTCTTGCCCTGAAAGAGCCGTTTCAGGCAGGTGCGGCTATATGTGTTATTTCCTTCGGCTAAGGTGCCGGGACAATATTTTATTTCGGGTTGGCTCATAGCACTTCAGTTTTTATGACCCTTACTGCCCCAATGGTATCAAAATTTGCAGTTGTTGTGAGAATTCCGAAGTAATCGGTCGGGTCAATCCGATTGAGTTTGCAAACTACCTCTTTGTTCGACCCTTCGGGTAGCAGGTTGAAAAAAAACGGAAACAGGAATTTTGAATGAAACTCTTTCCCGCTTTTGGGCAGGGTAAGGCTTATGTCCGGTTTACAGGAATCTTTTAACCAGGTATCGTTGTAAGCGAAGGTAAACGAACCGTTATCGTGCTGGGTCAATACACCCGCTTCTTCATCCTTGTAAAGTATTTTTGCCTTTCTCATGGGTTACTTTGCGGATTTTTAAGTTTTAAACCAACTTCCATTCCCAGCACACCGGCAATTTTTTGCAGCGTCTGCAGCGTGGGATTCCCTTTACCGCTTTCAAACTGTTTTAAGGTTCGCAAGCCCACCCCTGATAATTGCGCCAGAGTTTCCTGGGTAACCTGCAACGCATTCCGGCGTTCTTTTATGATGGTAATTAATTCTTGAAAGTGCATTGTGTTGCTCTATTTTGTTCAAAGATATAATAATTTGACGAATGTGTCTAAATAAGTGCATTAAATAGCACATTCTTATTCAAGTTATTACAATATGTTTTATACTTTCAACCTCTGTAATCTTGTTGGTCCACCCGATCTGGAACCGATTTTCCCCAACCCTTTTTTGTTTCCCATTACAGTTGTATATTTGGCCTTGTTAAAAATATTAAATGAAGCATATAGCTATACAAGGAATTGCCGGGTCGTTTCACGAAGATGCGGTGCGGCAATATTACGACGAAGAGGTTGAAGTAGTTGAATGCAAATCGTTTACCAGCGTTTGTGAGCGGATAGATTCTGATGAAGTGGAGTTTGCGGCTATGGCCATCGAAAACTCCATTGCCGGAAGTCTCCTCAATAACTATCAGTTGATACGCGATTACCACCTCAAAATTACCGGAGAAATTTATATCCACATTCAGATGAACCTGATGTCGTGGGAAGGGGTACAGAAAGCCGATATTACCGATATCTATTCCCATCCTATCGCGCTGAAACAGTGCGCCGAATATATCGAGAAATATTTTCCGAATGCCCGCCTGCACGAAATGAGCGACACCGCCGCTTCGGCCAAATTTATTTCAGAAGAACACCCTGTAGGGGCTGCAGCCATTGGGAACCTGCGTTCAGCCGAAATTTACGGGCTGAATATTCTGGATACCGGCCTCGAAACCAACAAAAAAAATTATACACGGTTTCTCTTCCTGTCAAAGCATGGCATACCCAGTGAGTTTGCCAACAAAGCTTCCATCTGTTTTGAGGTGGGCCATTTTTATGGCGCTTTGGCACGGGTGCTCAATACCTTTGCCGAAAACCGGATAAACCTCACTAAAATACAGTCGGTGCCTATTATCGGCAAGCCCAACGAATATACTTTCCATGTGGATATTGAATGGGAATCGCTTGAGAATTATGAACGCGCCATTCACCAGGTTCTGAAAAGCGTTTCAAGCCTGGCCATCCTTGGAGAATATAAAAGAGGCGAACTGGCCATCCATAATCAATAGAAATTTGCAACCAGATAAAAACTAATATATTATGAGCAAGATCGGATTATTTTTTGGCCCGTTGAAGGGTTCGGTAAACCGGGTAGCCGATATGATTGCCGATAAAATTGGCACTGACAAAGTGGAAATGGTACATGTGAAAACAGCTAAGCCGGATGATTTTAACCGATTCGATAAAATTATCTTTGGAATATCCACAGTCGGAAAGGAGACATGGGATGCCAGTATTAGTAAAACCGATTGGGGAATCTTTTTGCCCGAGGTGAGCAAAGGCGATTTTTCCGGAAAAACTGTGGCCATTTTTGGATTGGGTAACCATGTTACTTATGCATCGAGTTTTGTTGATTTTATGGGTCTTCTTGCCCGGGAACTGATGAAAACAGAAGCCCGCATTGTAGGTCAGGTCCCCACAGATGATTATGAGTTTGAGGAGTCTGCAGCCATCTTCAATGACATGTTTATCGGCTTGCCGTTGGATGAGGATTTTGAGTCTGAACTTACGCCCGAAAGAGTGGACAACTGGCTCGAAATATTGAAAAAAGAGTTCAACTTCTAAAGATTGATAAAAATCAGGGTAATTTTTTATCCTGATTTCCTTTTATTTAATCGGAACATTACCCCCCTGGCTTTTAATACTTAACCAATCTGCAACCTGTTCTTTTGGTTTATAAATGAATTGTCCCCGGCAGGGTAATGCTGTTTGGTTATTAATAAAACCTTTAGTTTCTTTATACAAATATTTTATATATGGATCATTCCTTGATATCAAAAGAGATTGTTGACCGGGAGATAAACGCGCTCCGTATACCTGAGGTAGGAAACGCGAGTATTCGTGAAATCGTTGCATTGGTAAATGCCGTTGAATCAAAAACCGGTGTAAAATATATCCGGATGGAAATGGGGATCCCCGGTTTGCCTGCTGCAAGCGTGGGTATTGAAGCAGAAATGGAAGCCCTTAAACGTGGCGTCGCTTCTGTTTACCCAATGGTCGACGGAATTAAGGAATTGAAATACGAGGCTTCGAGGTTCATAAAATCATTTATGGACATAGATATTTCACCCCGCGGATGTGTACCCACGGTAGGTGCCATGCAGGGCACATATACTGCTTTTATGGCGGCTGGCAATTCTGATGTGACAAAAAATACAGTCCTGTTTATCGATCCTTGTTTTCCTGTTCAGAAACAGCAGATGATGGTCATGGGTATGAATTACGCTGCTTTTGATGTGTTTAACTACAGAGGTGAAAAGCTGCGAGCCAAACTTGAAGAATTCCTATTCAGGGGAAATATATGTGCCATCGTTTACTCAAATCCCAATAACCCAACCTGGATTTGTTTCACAGAAGAAGAACTGCAGATAATCGGGGAACTGGCCAACCAGTATGATGTCATTGTTATGGAGGATCTTGCTTACTTCGGAATGGATTTCCGCAAAAATCTCTATTCGCCGGGAGAGCCTCCTTACCAGCCATCGGTTGCCAAATACACCGATAATTATATAATTTTTATTTCCGGTTCAAAGATTTTCTCCTATGCAGGACAGCGTTGCGCGGTGATGTGTATTTCCGATAAACTTTTCGACAGGGAATATCCCAGGCTGCCTGACCGCTTCCAGTGTGCCACATTCGGGAGTGCAGTTGTCATGCGTATTTTGTATGCGCTGACTTCGGGAGTTACTCATACTGCCCAGTTTGCGCTGGCTGCTATGTTTAAGGCTGCCTCCGACGGACTGTTTAATTTCGTGGAGGATGTTAAGGAGTATGGTGAAAAGGCTAAAATTATGAAACGGCTTTTCATAGAGAACGGCTTCTATCTGGTCTATGATAACGACCAGGGTGAGCCTCTTGCCGACGGGTTCTATTTTACCATTGGCTATCCGGGAATGACAGGGGCTGAGTTGGTCCATAACCTTATATATTTCGGCATCAGTGCAATTGCTCTGGGAAACACCGGAAGCGAAAAGGAAGGGATCAGAGCTTGTGTCTCACATGTATACCGCAGTCAGTTTGATGATCTGGAAAAACGCCTGCGCATGTTCAATGAAAATTTTAAGGCTGTCACTGCCTGATTATTGATATAATTTTAAAACTGATTAATATGGCAAAAGTCAGAGGTGCTGTGGTCGTGGAAAAGGAGGGATGTAAGGGCTGCGGCCTTTGTGTCGAGGCTTGTCCGCAAAGTGTACTGGCACTTAATAAAGAGGTTAATAGCCGTGGGTACCACTACTCTTATATGAAAAATCCGGAAGATTGCATTGGTTGTTCCAATTGCGGAATGGTTTGTCCCGATACCTGCATCACAATTTACCGGGTAAAAATCTAATTTGTATTCACGATAAAATCAGAAGAGATGGGAGAACTCAGATTAATGAAAGGTAATGAGGTGCTGGCCGAAGCTGCCGTCAGATGCGGATGTGACGGATATTTTGGTTATCCTATCACGCCTCAGTCGGAGGTAATGGAAACCCTGATGGAATTAAAACCCTGGGAAACTACCGGTATGGTGGTTCTGCAGGCTGAAAGCGAAGTCGCATCCATCAATATGGTTTATGGTGCTGCCGCCACCGGAAAAAAAGTAATGACATCCTCTTCTAGTCCGGGTATCAGCCTGATGATGGAGGGAATATCCTATATAGCTGGTGCAGAACTGCCCTGTCTGGTGGTTAATGTGCAGCGCGGGGGGCCCGGACTTGGAACCATTCAGCCTTCACAGGCCGATTACAACCAGGCCGTTAAAGGGGGAGGGCATGGCGACTACCGTTTAATAACCCTGGCACCTTCCTCTGTGCAGGAAATGCACGATTTTGTTGACCTGGCATTTCACCTTGCCTTCAAGTACCGCAATCCGGCCATGATCTTAACCGACGGCGCTCTTGGGCAGATGATGGAAAGGGTCGAACTGGCCGATTTTAAGCCGAGATGGACCAAAGAGGAGATCCAAAATATCAGCGGATCGTGGGCTACAACGGGCAAGACTTCTGACAGAGAAAAGAATGTAATTACTTCGCTGGAAATGGATCCTCTGAAAATGGAGAACAACAATCTCCGCTTTCAGGAAAAATTCAAAGTCATTGAGAAGGAGGAGGTGCGTTATGAAACAATTATGTGCGACGATGCAGAATATGTCCTTGTTGCCTTTGGTACTTCATCACGCATATGTCAGAAAGCCATAGAGATAGGGCGTGCCAAAGGGATCAGGGTAGGTCTCCTTCGTCCCATCACCTTGTGGCCGTTTCCATCAAAAATAATTTCGGAAATGACCTGCCATGTAAAGGGATTTTTATCTGTAGAGATGAGTTCGGGCCAGATGGTGGACGATGTAAAACTTGCCATTTTCAATTCGAAATGTACGGTGCCTGTTGAGTACTTCGGTCGTATGGGGGGTATTCTTCCGTCTCCCAATGAAGTCATTGAAGCATTGGAGAATAAACTTATAAATCGTTGATGTCATGGATGTTAAGGATATAATAAAACCTGAAAACCTGGTTTACTGCAAATCGGACCTGCAGGTCGATACCATTATGCATTATTGCCCGGGTTGCACGCACGGTGTGGTACACAAAATTCTGGCCGAGGTTATTGATGAACTGGGCATCCAGGAAAAAACCATCGGTGTTTCACCTGTTGGCTGCGCGGTTTTTGCTTATAACTATATTGATATAGACTGGCAGCAGGCCGCACATGGCCGTGCTCCTGCCGTGGCCACCGGTATTGCACGTACCAATCCCGATAAAATTGTTTTCACCTATCAGGGAGATGGTGATCTCGCATCTATTGGAGCTGCAGAAATTCTCCATGCCTGTAACCGTGGTGAGAATATGGTGGTCATCTTCATCAATAATGCCATATACGGAATGACTGGCGGGCAGATGGCGCCTACTACCATATTGGGACAACGCACGTCCACTTCACCTGAGGGGCGTAATATTGAGCTGAATGGTTATCCTTTAAAAATTACGGAAATGATTGCCATGTTACCTGGGGTCCATTATGTTACCCGCCAGTCTGCCCATACCGCAGGAACTGTCAGGAAATGCAAAAAGGCCATAAGGAAAGCTTTTGAAAACGTTATTGCCAAAAAGGGAACTTCCTTTATAGAAGTGGTTTCCACCTGTAACTCCGGATGGAAGACGACTCCCGTCGGAGCAAATGTCTGGATGGAAGAAAATATGTTTCCGGTGTTTGTCCCGGGCGAATTAAAGGATAACGATAAAGATAAACCGTCAACTAACTAAACGGACAGAATATGACAGAAGAATTGATTATAGCCGGTTTTGGCGGGCAAGGTGTTCTCTCTATGGGTAAAATCCTGGCCTATTCAGGCATTATGGAAAACAAGGAAGTTACCTGGTTCCCGTCATATGGTCCTGAAATGCGCGGAGGTACGGCCAATGTAACGGTAATTGTCAGCGACAGCCGTATCAGTTCGCCGGTATTGCATGAATACGATACTGCCATTATCCTCAACCAGCAATCGATGGATAAATTCGAGGCCACGGTAAAACCCGGAGGTGTCCTGTTGTACGATCCCAACGGCATTATTAAACCCCCCACGCGAACAGATATCCAGATTTATAAGGTAGAGGGTACCCTTACAGCTGTTGAAATGGGAAATCCCCGCGTTTTCAATATGATCATCGTTGGTGGATACCTTAAGGTCAGGCCTATCGTAAGCCTCGACAATGTGGAAAAGGGACTTGAAAAGTCGCTCCCTGCCCGGTATCACAACCTAATCCAATTAAATCTTGATGCAATTAAAAAAGGCCAGGAGATTGTTGAAAAGGTAAATTAGTTTTTTCCTCTTCGTTGCGCTCCTTTTGTTACTTTTACAGGAAATTACAGAATATGATAAAATCAATGACCGGATTCGGGAAAGCCGAATTCGAAATCAACAACAAAAAAGTTACCATCGAGATAAAATCGCTCAATAGTAAACAGGCCGATATCAATACCCGCATACCACAACTGTTCAGAGAGAAGGAGATAGAAATCCGTCGCGAGGTTACTGACAGGCTGATACGTGGAAAAATCGATTTCAGTATTTATATCGAAAACCTGGGCGACACCAGCAATGCCGTAATTAATGAAGGGATTGTAAAAAGCTATTTTAATTCCTTAAGCAAAATCAACGCAGACCTGGAATTACCCGTCAATGAGCGGCTTATGCAGGTTGTCATGCGTCTTCCCGATACAGTAAAGGTCCAGTATGAGCAACTCAACGAAGAAGAATGGGTGGTGTTGTTAAAATATATCCGCATGGCCCTCGATCAGGTAGACCTGTTCAGGCAGCAGGAGGGGCAGGCACTGGAAGCCGACCTTATGGTAAACATCGAACAGATTGTCAGGTTGCAGAGTGAGATAGAACCTTTCGAAGAGCAGCGCATCGAAAATGTCAGGATCCGGCTTACAGAGGCCTTGTCGAAGCTCCAGCTTAACGGCAATGTTAATCCTGAACGCTTCGAGCAGGAGCTTATATTTTATCTTGAGCGTCTCGATTTCAATGAGGAGAAGGTCCGGCTCACCAATCACTGTACCTATTTTCTGGAAACCATGAAAGAGTCGGATGGTAACGGTAAAAAACTGTCGTTTATTTCACAGGAGATTGGGCGGGAGGTCAATACACTGGGATCCAAGGCAAATGAAAGTAACATTCAGCGGATCGTGGTGCAAATGAAAGATTATCTGGAACGGATCAAGGAGCAAGTGCTCAATGTTCTTTAAGAAATTCTGATTATACAGTTAAGAGTTCACAATCAGGGATGTCAAATTTCAAGCTTATCATCGTTTCAGCACCATCGGGTGCAGGGAAAACCACCATTGTGCGGCATTTGTTGTCGTTGCCTTTGGCACTGGCTTTTTCCGTATCAGCCACCAGCAGGGCACCGCGCACTGGGGAGGTTGAAGGAAGGGATTATTACTTTATGTCTGCAGATAAATTCAGGCAGAAGATTGATGAGGGTGCTTTTCTGGAGTGGCAGGAAGTATATGCCGGAACCTATTACGGTACGCTCAGGAGCGAAGTGGATCGCATCTGGGGAGAGGGCAAGAGTGTGGTTTTTGATGTAGATGTGGTCGGTGGCCTCAATATCAAAAGGATATACAGAGATCAGGCTTTGGCCATGTTTGTTCAGCCGCCTTCGGTTGAGGTGCTGCATCAGCGTCTGCGCACACGTTCCACCGATAGCGATGAGAAAATAGCCACGCGCATCGCGAAAGCAGAGTATGAATTAAGTTTTGCATCCCGGTTCGACGTAATTTTGGTTAACGACATCCTGGAAGACGCCCTCGCTGTAGCGGAAAACCAGGTACGCGATTTTATTTTGTAGCGACGCACGGCCCGTAACAACGCACGGCCTGTAGAGACGCACGGCAGTGCGTCTTTCAGCGCAGAGACGCACGGCCGTGCGTCTCTACGAAATGGATGATGACAGATTTATTCAATATATTGCTGCCGCCCGGCAAAATCAGTATGAAAATCGGATTATATTTCGGTTCATTCAACCCGGTGCATATTGGGCATATGGCTATTGCCAATTTCCTGGTGGAATATGGTGATATTGATCAGCTGTGGTTTGTGGTTTCACCCCAAAATCCGCTGAAGAAAAAGGAAAACCTGCTCAACGATTACGACCGGCTTGAAATGATGCACCTCGCCGTTTCTGATGAACAGCGTTTCAGGGTCAGCGATATTGAATTCAGGTTACCCAAGCCTTCCTATACCATTGATACCCTCACTTATCTGTCCGAAAAATTCCCGGCTCACCATTTTTCTATTATCATGGGCTCTGATAACCTGGTAAATTTCCACAGGTGGAAAAATTTTGAGGCCATAAAACAAAACTACGGGATCATCGTGTATCCCCGTCCGGGATTTGACCCTTCTTCCACGGAGACTCTCCCTGACATCAGATTGGTTGATGCACCGCTGATGGAAATTTCTTCCACCTTTATCCGCGAAGCCATCAAAGAAGGCCGGAACGTGCGCCATTTTCTGCCCCCCGGGGTGTGGGAGTATGTCGATAAAATGGGATTCTACAAAAAATAGATATGGATTACAAAATCAGCAATTTTCTTGCGGAACTGGGAATAGAACAAATAAATCAGGGGATGTGTACAGGCACTCAATGGTTTCAGACCAAGGGTGATCTGCTGGCATCAGTATCTCCGGCTGACGGATCGGACATCGCGCAAGTCAGACAGGCCACCCTTGAAGATTATAATAAGGCAATTGGAATTGCAGAGGCCGCCTTTTTGGAATGGCGCATAAAACCGGCTCCTCTTCGGGGAGAAATTGTGCGCCAGATAGGGCTTGAACTGCGAAAATACAAAGAGCCTCTGGGGCGTTTGGTATCCTATGAGATGGGAAAAATATACCAGGAAGGTTTGGGTGAGGTGCAGGAGATGATCGATATCTGTGATTTTGCCGTTGGACTAAGCAGGCAATTGTATGGATTTACCATGCACAGTGAACGTCCGGGCCATAGAATGTATGACCAGTACCATCCTTTGGGAATTGTAGGCGTAGTATCGGCTTTCAACTTTCCGGTGGCTGTGTGGGCCTGGAATGCTATGATTGCCCTTGTAGCAGGTGATGTTGTTCTTTGGAAGCCCTCCTCCAAAGTGTTGCTGTGTGCTATTGCAGTGCATAAGATTGTGGCCGGTGTTCTGGAAAGGAACAGGGTTCCCGAGGGTGTACTGAATCTTGTGGCAACCAGTTCCGGTTACCTGGGCGATGATATGTTTTCCGACAGGCGCATTCCGCTGATTTCATTTACCGGATCCACAAGGATTGGAAAAAAAGTCGGCCGTCTGGTTGGTGAACGCCTGGGTAAATCCATCCTTGAGCTGGGAGGGAACAATGCCGTGATTGTGACACCCGACGCCAATACTGAGCTGGCGGTCAGGGCAATTATTTTCGGTGCTGTGGGTACCTGCGGACAGCGGTGCACTTCCACCAGACGAATTATTTTGCACGAATCGTTGTATGATGATATTCGCGACAGGCTGATTTCCGCCTATAAAAGCCTGAAAACCGGGCACCCCCTTAATCCGCAAAACCATGTTGGACCAATGGTCGACAAACAGGCAAAGGAGACCTATCTGAAGGCCATAGAACAACTGAAGGCAGAAGGTGGTCGTATTTTGTACGGCGGATATGAACTTACCGGTGACAAGTACGGTTCGGCCTGCTACGTGGTACCAGCTATTGCAGAGGCTGAGAACCATTACACTATTGTACAGGAAGAAACGTTCGCACCGCTGCTTTACCTTATCAGGTACCGAGCCCTAGATGAAGCAATTTCGCTCCACAATGATGTGCCCCAGGGCCTTTCCTCTGCCATGTTTACCAACAACCTGCAGGAAGCTGAACGTTTCCTGGCGGGCGATGGCTCAGACTGTGGGATTGCCAATATCAATATAGGTACCTCAGGCGCTGAAATCGGCGGCGCTTTCGGCGGAGAGAAAGATACAGGCGGCGGCCGTGAATCAGGATCCGATGCATGGAAAGCATATATGCGCAGGCAGACAAATACCATCAATTATAGCTCTGAACTTCCGTTGGCACAGGGGATTGAGTTTAATTTGTGATAATTGCGGCATTCAATACGAGATACATAATATACCTTTGTGATTGATAAAATAGGCCATGATTAAAAAACAAATTATTTACGGATGAAAATAGGAGTTGTAAGAGAAGGTAAGGCACCGCCCGATAAGCGTGTGCCCTTTACACCGGAACAATGCCGGTATATTAATGATAATATGCCCGGACTCGAAGTGGTGGTCCAACCTTCTGAGATACGCTGTTTTAGTGATGAAGATTACCTTAAGCAGGGTATTCCTGTCAGGGAAGACCTGTCGGATTGTGCCGTACTTATGGGTGTTAAGGAAGTTCTGATAAGTGACCTGATCCCTGATAAGATCTATTTCTTTTTTTCGCACACCATCAAAAAACAGCCTTACAACAGGAAATTATTGCAGGAGGTAATGAGAAGGAATATCCAACTGGTCGACTATGAAGTGCTGACCGACAGGAATGGAATGCGCATTATCGGATTCGGGAGGTTTGCCGGACTCGTTGGGGCATACAATGGATTGAGGGCATACGGTCTTCGCAACAAATTGTACGACCTGAAGCCCGCCCATCTTTGTCATGACCTGGAGGAGATGCAAAATGAGCTGTCAGCCATCCGCCTGCCGCCAGTGAGAATTGCAGTAACGGGTGGTGGCAGGGTAGCTGGTGGCGTACTCGAACTGTTTCACGGGATGGGACTTCGTAGATTGAGCGTGGATGAATATCTTTCCGGAAGAGAATTTGCTGAACCCGTCTATGTTCAGCTCAATCCCGGCGATTATAACTGTCATCGTGCCGGTTTGCCATTCGATTTATTGCATTTCTATAACCATCCGGCCGACTATACAGGCACTTTCAGGAAGTTTTTACCTGCTACTGACATATTGGTTGGGGCAGCCTATTGGGATACTGAGGCACCTGTGTTGTTTTCCTTCGATGATATGCTGAAGGATGATTTTCGTATTTCTGTGATTGCCGACATCACCTGTGATATTGACGGATCGATACCAACAACCCGGCAGGCCAGTACCATCGATAATCCCTTTTATGATTATGATCCGGTTAGTGGTGAGATCAGGCAGCCATTCAGTGATCCCCGGAATGTTTCGGTCATGGCCGTTGATAACCTTCCCTGTGAATTGCCCCGTGATGCCTCAATGGATTTTGGAAATAATCTGATTGAAAGGGTATTGCCCTGCCTGGCTGGAGATGATCAGCATGACATAATCGGCCGCGCAAGCATAACACGCAACGGTGCCCTCACCGAACGGTTTCAATATTTGCAGGATTACCTTAACGGGCACATTTGATGCACGGCTGTGCATCTCTGCCAAAAACCGAAAGAACAATGAAAACCATATTGATTTTAGGTGCCGGCTTGTCATCGGGTTCATTAATCGCTTACCTTGAGCTGGCTGCAAAGGCTAACCAATGGAGGATCAGGGTAGCTGACCGCAATGTGGAATCGGCGAGGCAAAAAACCACTTCCCCCACGGAAGTGATCGCCTTCGATATGGGCAATCTGCAACAACTGGAGGCTGAAGTTGCAACCTCTGCATTGGTCATTTCCTTGTTGCCGGCAAAGTTTCATCAAATGATTGCGAAGGTTTGCATCAGGCTCGGAAAGTCACTGATGACCGCCTCCTATGAATCACCCGGAATGAAGAAACTGGATGCTGAAGCCAGGCGGAAAGGAATACTGCTTCTTAATGAAATGGGACTTGATCCCGGAATTGACCATATGTCGGCCATGCAGGTAATTGACAGAATCAGGGGATACGGTCACCAGCTTACTGCATTTGAGTCGTTTACCGGCGGACTGATAGCCCCTGAATCAGACGACAATCCGTGGCATTATAAATTTACATGGAATCCCTTTAACGTGGTAATGGCCGGCTGGCCCGGACCGGCTCAGTTCATCCAGAGTGGCAGGCTGAAGTATATTCCCTATAACCGGTTGTTCAGGCGAACAGAATATATGCATATCGAAGGGTATGGCCGTTTTGAGGGATATGCCAACCGCGATTCACTGAAGTATATCGAAAAGTATAACCTTCAGGGAATTCCTACAATATACCGTGGAACCCTCCGGAGGCCCGGTTTCTCAAAAGCATGGAATGTTTTTGTTCAGCTGGGAGCTACTGATAACTCCTATACTATGAGAAATCCGGAAGACCTGACCCACCGCGAGTTTATCAATTCATTTCTTTATTACCATCCGAAAGATTCGGTGGAGGTGAAGCTCTACCGGGAATTCCATATCGATCAGGACTCTCCCGTTATTGAAATGCTGGAGTGGCTCGATATTTTCAGCGAAGAGAGGATAGGAATTAAAAACGGTACCCCTGCGCAATTGCTGCATGCCATTTTGGCAAAAAAGTGGCAACTCCGGGAGGGAGATAACGATATGGTGGTCATGTGGCACAAGTTCGATTACATCGATAAAACGACCGGTCGCGAGGTTAAACTAACCTCCTCAATGGGTGTGACCGGCGAAGGCCGGTCGGGCACTGCAATGTCAAAAACCGTTGGATTGCCATTGGCCATTGCTGCAAAACTTTACCTGACAGGTCAGATTCGCCTTTGCGGTGCTGTTATTCCCACTATCCGTGAAATTTATGAACCCGTGCTCAGCGAATTGAAAAGTTATGGCATCATCTTCAGGGAAAAAGAGTTGAGATAAGAGGTTTTGCAGTTGCCCATACCCACCCGGAAACACAATCGTAATAATTATTTAACTTTCGAATAAAACAATTGTAGATTCGAATCGTTATGCTTGTAAGATATGTTGTAAGATATCTTGCTAAGATGCGACAGAACATGACAGAAAACATATTTGAGAAAAACAGGCGAAAATTATCTGCATCCGAAGAGATTATGAACAGTGTTACACATGGAATAGGAGTGCTGCTCAGCATTGCCGGACTGGTAATTCTTGTAGTGGCGGCCTCCCTTCATGGTGATGCATGGCATATCGTGAGTTTTTCCATATTTGGCGTTTCAATGGTTGTTTTATACACATCATCAACACTATATCATAGTTTTTCAAAGGAGAGGATCAAGAATGTTTTTGCCCGCTGCGATCATGCTGCCATTTTCATGCTGATTGCCGGGACTTATACTCCATTTCTTTTAACCAGCATCAGGGGGGCTTTGGGCTGGACTTTTTTCGGTATTATCTGGACTGTGGCTGTAACGGGAATAATTATTCGCTCGATTCACCTGCACAGATACCGGCGGCTGATGGTTGTGATTTATCTTATCATGGGGTGGATGTTCATTTTTATAATAAATTCAATGATACGTAATCTTCCTCCGTTGAGCCTTGTTTTTCTGCTTGCCGGTGGGTTGTCCTATAGTGTTGGAGTTGTTTTTTATGCGTGGCGTAAATTGCCATTTGGTCATGGCATCTGGCACCTCTTCGTACTTGGCGGAAGTATAATGCATTTTTTTGCCGTCCTTTACAGCCTTATTTAGTATTGCGGGAGATGATTATCATTTGGTGGTTGTGCAATAATTTCTACTTTTAGTACAACCAAATAAATACTCTTTCGATATGCGTAATCCGTTGATTTTTATTGTAATAGTATCCCTCGTTATGGCCTGTACCAAAGAACAACCCCGTAATGCTTCAGAGGCAATGTATATTACTGCTCCCACGGTGGAAACAGTAAAGAAGCAACTTGTTGAAAAATATGGTGAAACAGCTTTTTTCCGCATCGACCGGGGGGTAAGCCAGGTCGCTGCGTTGTGGCGTGAGGAGGATGGAAATACAAAGGAATTTGAAGATTTCGTGGTTGCGAATTTCGTTGCAGGTGAGGTGAATCTGGAAGCGTTGTTTGCAAGGCTTGAACGAAATTACGAGTTACTAAACGGCCATTTTCACAAAATGAATGTTATGCTGAAAGAGCCGCTTCATTTGGAAGGTCCACCTTTGGAACCCATTGATATGCTCTTTGGAGGCTACAATCCTTCTGCCCATTTAACCGATGATTTCTTTTCCAATAAGATTGCTTTCATGACGGTACTTAACTTTCCATTTTACACTTTGAAGGAAAAAACCGGACTGGGAGCTGCCTGGAGCAGAAGGGAGTGGGCCTATGCCCGTATGGGCGATCAGTTTACATCGCGCGTGCCGGCTGAGGTGAAACAGAATGTGTCCCGTGTACTTACTGCTGCAGATACCTATATTTCTGATTACAATATCTATATGGGCAAATTACTTAATCCTGATGGAAAGTCCCTTTTCCCGGCGGAGATGAAGTTGATTTCCCACTGGGGACTTCGTGATGAGCTGAAATCGAACTATGCTTCAGAGAATGGATTGGAAAAACAGCGGATGATATACCAGGTGATGCAACGCATCATTGATCAGACCATTCCGGAGCAGGTTATCAATAGTGACACGTACAACTGGAATCCATACACCAATAAAATTTTCAGCGGCAGTAGCGAGGCGACAGTAGTTTCTGAACCCGACAGGAGGTATGAGGTATTGCTGGCTAATTTTCATGCAATGCGGGCAGTCGACAGGCATAATCCCAGTTATCCCAGTTATATCAGCAGGGCATTTGATGAAGCAATGGAGATTCCTCAGGAAGATGTTGAAAGGCTTTTTACAGAATTTGTTTCATCTCCATTAGTGAAGGATGTGGCTGCCTATATCAGTCGAAGTCTGGGCCGTCCGCTCGAGCCGTTTGATATTTGGTACAACGGATTTAAATCCGTAAAGGGCGTACCTGAAGAGACGCTTTCCGGTATAACCAGTAAGAAATACCCATCCTCCGAAGCCCTGGAGTCTGATTTGCCCAATATTTTAACCAAACTGGGCTGGACAACCTCCGATGCCCTGCGGATTTCAGCATTGATAAAGGTGGATGCCTCAAGAGGTGCCGGCCATGCATGGGGTGCCGGCATGCGCAACGATATAGCCCGCCTCCGTACGAGAGTCGGGGCCGGGGGTATCGATTATAAGGGTTACAATATTGCCATTCATGAGCTTGGGCATTGTGTGGAGCAAACAATTACCATGAATGATGTTGATTATTACATGCTGAATGGTGTTCCCAATACTGCCTTTACAGAAGCCACTGCTTTCCTTTTTCAGAAACGTGATTTGGAGCTTTTGGGTTGGAATGAATCAGATGCCGGTAAGGAACACATGCTTGCACTCGATAATTTTTGGGCGAGTTATGAAATTATGGGTGTTTCGCTTGTAGATATGCAGGTTTGGAAATGGATGTATGAAAACCCGGAGGCAAGTGCGGCCCAGCTTAAAGAACAGGTGATTTTTATTGCAAAGGAGATCTGGAACAAATACTATGCAGGCATCCTGGGTGATAATGATGAACCTATACTTGCGGTATATTCACATATGATCGACAATCCACTTTATCTGTCCAATTATCCGATGGGGCATATAATTGATTTTCAGATAGAGCAACAGGTAAAGGGAAAGCCTTTGGCTGCAGAAATTAACAGGATGTACACCCAGGGCCGGCTTGTTCCACAGGTATGGATGCAGTCTGCAGTGGGGAGCCCTATCAGCATTGCACCTACGCTGGCCGCGACTGCTGAGGCACTGGCGGTTTTGAATTAAGAGAATTATTTGTAGTTCAATTCTACCTTCAGGTTTTCCATTACATTAAAAACAATGGGACAGATGGCATAATTGGTTATCATATAAAGCATCCTGAAAACGAATCCCTGCTTGTGGGTATATGGATAGACCCTGCATTCCAAAGGACGATTTGTGTAAACCGTGCAGCTTTTCCCGTCGAGATACCGGCATGGGGTGGCTTTTAAATATAAAGAGCCGTTGTATTTATCCTCGTCAAGATGTTCCCGGGTATATGCTTCAATCGTGACATTGTCCAATTCGGCAAGTAATTCAATCTCTTTCTCATTTACTCTGGGCACAAGTGAATTGCAGCAGTTCCCGCAAGCATGGCAATCGATCATGCGGGTTACCTCTCTGTTGATTTTCTGGACGATTTTATCTACCTCTTTATCGTCAAGCCCTTTTAAGAACATGCGAAATGCAAAGTTTTCGCTCTCCCTCTTAATTGCCAGGCGCTCAATTTTGGTGAGGTCCATTTCGATGGGTAGCATAACGGTTTATTTTAGTTTAACCTGAAAATATTAATCTATCAAATATCAAATGTACTTAAATCCCGCAAAAATGCAATGCCGGCTACTCAATTGATCATGTAAACAAACACAGTAAGCAGTATCTCGCGGACTGTAAAAAACCATTGGTCGGTAAAAACCTCCTGAGCATTCAACAATGATTTTATTTGAATATTTGCTATATAATTCGCAAAGCTTCTGTATTATAAATGGTTAAAAATTCTTTAATTGAACGCTGGGTTATTAACATGCTTGAATAATTATGTTACATTTCAGTTCCTGATATACAATATTTGATTGATTTGTTGATTATTTAGGCCCATTTAATAGACATTTCTGTCTTATTTGTTTGTTTGCAGTTTTATTGTTGTTGATTATTTTCATTTATTGTGTTGATAATCAGCTTTGAAAAGATTTGCATGAAAGTCGGCTTTACTCTATTTTGTGTTAAGTCATTAAACTATTACGTTGGGAGAAAAAAAGTTCAATATTTGGGAAAGAAACAGGTTTGGTTTTGCCTCCAATTGCTGTAGTTAAATGATTGGAAAAGTGGTTTATGAAAAGGTAAATGTAAGCTTATGACCAGATTATTTACACTATCATTTGCAATCCTTTCACATTTGATTTTAATTAATGTTCATTCTGAAGCCAGGATTCCCAAAAGGGAGATGCGGGCTGTCTGGCTAACCACTGCATGGGGCCTCGACTGGCCTGAGATCAGGATACCCGCAGGGGGTGGTGAATATTTTATCGGGCAGCAAAAGCAACAATTGATCAGTATATTGGATTCAATGAAGTTAGCCGGCATGAATGCGGTCTTTTTCCAGGTCCGGCCTGAGTGTGATGCGATGTATAAATCCAGTTATGAACCGTGGTCGGCACATCTTGTTGCCCGCAGGGGAATGGATCCGGGTTACGATCCGCTGCAGTTTGCCATAGAAGAGAGTCATAAACGCGGACTTGAACTTCACGCCTGGCTGAATCCGTTCCGCTTTGAATCTGTGTCCGGTAAATATGCCGGCCTCCCGGGAAATTATAATAAAACAAATCCCGAATGGGTGCTTAAATACAGCAAAGGAAGTTCCATTCTTGATCCCGGGAATCCTGCTGTCCGGAAAAGGATTTCTGACATCGTCAGAGAGATTGTTGTTAATTATGATGTGGATGGAATCGTATTCGATGATTATTTCTATGCTTATGGAGGTACGCCTGCTTCTATCGACCTATACTCTCAGCAAAGGTGGAAGCCTTCTGCGAAGAATTTGCACGACTGGCGGCGCGAAAACATAACTCAGGCGGTGGCTGATGTATATTATGCTGTAAAAGATGCCAAACCCTGGGTTACCTTCGGCGTTTCCCCATTTGGGATATGGACCGTTGATCCTAAGATAGCTGAAGCAAACGATTTGACACTTCCCCCTGGCATTACCGGATTGGATGCTTATAAAACCATATACTGTGATCCTGT
>CAYMXK010000038.1:0-19895 GCA_964393915.1 uncultured Prolixibacteraceae bacterium | reverse complement strand
AGGTCGGTTCAGGAGGCCTTTACAACAACAAGGTGCACCGCAGCAAACCTTTGCTGGTTGCCGACAATCCCATCAACGACTGGAATACTTTCCGGATTACCATGATCGGGGACAAGGTGACTGTATACCTCAATGGCCTGCTTGTTACCGACAATGTGGTTTTGGAAAATTACTGGGACAGGAGCATTCCTATCTTCGAAAAAGAGTCGATTGAGCTGCAGGCACATGGTACACGCCTCGATTTCAGGGATGTATACGTGCGGGAAATTCCACGCCCCGAACCCTATATGCTTTCAAGAGCGGAGCAGGAAGATGGATTTTTACCTTTGTTCAATGGTGTTGACTTGACCGGCTGGACAGGAAACACGGTCGATTATTTTGCACAGGAGGGCATGATCGTTTGTCAGCCTTCGGGGCAGGGAAGCGGTAACCTGTTCACCAGCAGGGAGTACAGTGATTTTATCATGCGTTTTGAATTTCAGTTGACTCCCGGGGCCAACAACGGACTGGGTATTCGCACCCCCCTGACCGGAGATGCAGCCTATGTAGGTATGGAACTACAGATTCTCGACAACGAAGCCCCGATTTACAGCAAACTCCAGCCTTACCAGTATCATGGTTCGATATATGGGGTGATTGCTGCCAAGCGGGGATTCCTCAAGCCCACTGGAGAATGGAATTATCAGGAAGTTAAGGCATCTGGAAACAGAATTACGATCACGCTCAACGGGGAGGTCATTCTGGATGGCGATATTGCGGAGGCCAGCAAGAACGGCACAGAAACAATCGACAAGCGTCCGCATCCCGGGTTGCTGAACAAATCAGGACACATCGGATTCCTCGGACATGGTTCCCCGCTTAAATTCAGGAACCTGAGAATAAAGGATCTGTCGTCGAAATAAGCACGTCTCAAGGAAATTAGTTCAATTTCTGAAAAATTATTTTTACAATTAACGGGGCTTAATCATTTGAAGCATTAGCTTCCTTTTTAACCGCAAGGGTCGCAAAGTTATTCGCAAAGGTCGCAAGGGGTTACTAATCTTTTATTGCGTTCATAGCGGTTTCTCTTTGCGTTCCTTGCGGTTAAGAAGATTATAACCGCAAGGTTCGCAAAGGGCTACGCAAAGGTCGCTATTGGTTTACTAAACTTTATTCCGTTTTTTTGACTGTATTTCTTTGCGTTCATTGCGGTTTCACCTTGCGTCCATAGCGGTTAAATGGACTTTGAATGTAACTAAGTATTATTAACGCATTGGTGCTTTTTCAGCAAACACAGGTTAAAACAATATAATCCGAAAGCAAAAAACCAACATATTGATTTATTTTTATAATTTGGAGGACTTTATATATTCAACATTTCTCAGGCACCTGTGGCATTGGGATTTTCATAAAAATGACAAATAAATTAACTAAATATTAAATTATGAACAGACTGAAACTTTCGCTGATGATGCTCCTTCAGTATATGATGTATGCTGTTTGGTGGGTTCCTCTGGCGGCTTATCTTACCAATCTGGATGTGGGAAGCACACAAAAGGCACTTATACTTAGCTCAATGGCCATTGGTTGTATGGCTTCGCCATTAGTAGGGATGATGGCAGACAGGTTTTGGCCCGCGCAAAAAGTTTTGGCCGGTTTGAATTTTATCCATGCAATTATGCTCCTTTGGGCCGGTACTACCAATAACCCTGACATTCTTTTTGTATGTCTGGTGCTGGCTATGCTTGCCTATATGCCATCCTGGAGCCTCACCAGTGCCATTGCCATGGTTCATCTTCCCTCCGAGCAGTTCCCTAAGGTGCGGGTTTTCGGCTCAATTGGATGGGTCGCATCCGGCATCTTCAGCATTGTATTCATAAAATTCCTGAAAATTGATTTCGACGGTACCAATATTCCTTTTTACTGTGGCGCCGCCGTTAGCCTTCTGGCTGTATTTGCCAATTTCACCCTGCCTCATACGCCTCCTCTGGCAAAAGGTCATAAAGTGACCCTGATCGATGCTTTTGGTTTGGGAACTGTACAATTGATGAAAGACCGGAATTTTGCCATCTTCATCATTTTTTCCTTCCTGTCAATGATTCCATTTGCCATGTATTTTTCCTATTTCTCAGAATTTCTGCTCAATATACACACCAAATATATTTCAGTTACCATTAACTGGGGCGTGCTGGCCGAAATGGGTTTTCTGCTCCTGGTGCCAGTTGCCATCAGGAAATTCGGCCTTCGCAAAACCATGGTCCTGGGCCTGATCGCCCTTACCATAAGGTACCTCTCTTTCTATGCCGGAGGTATGTCTGCCCAGCCTTGGATGTATTACATCGGAATCCTGATCCATGGGTTGATTTTCGGCTTTTTCTACGTGGGGGGCCAGATTTATATTGACAAAAAAGCTCCGTCTAACCTGAAATCACAGGCGCAGGGATTTATCTTCCTGGTTACTTTTGGCTTAGGCTTGCTTTTAGGAAATTTCCTTTCAGCAAATCTTATAGATTATTATAAAACCGCGGATGGATACCAATGGGACGCCATATGGGGTGTAACCACACTCGTATCTCTGGGTTTGCTCATTTTGTTTACACTGCTTTTTAAAGAAGAGAAGCGTTCAGATGAACCCATTGTCGTTGCAGTAGATTGATATTTCAGTTTGGAACTGTATATTTGTTTGCAATGAATTGGAGAGCTGCATCTATATTTCTGTTTATCCTGACGGTGTTTATTCCTCTAACAGCATCGGCCTCCGTCAGATATACCGGAGTGCCTGCGATACGTAATTTTCCAAGGCAGACATACAGGGCTGCCACACAAAACTGGGCAGTAGCAAAGGATCACCGGGGAATAATGTACTTTGCAAATAATGATGGTCTGCTCGAATACGACGGCACATACTGGAACCTTCACCAGTTTGCCATGCCGGCAATTACCCGCTCGGTTACCACCGATGAGAAGGGTAACCTGTATGTGGGGATGTATAATGAATTTGGTTTTGTAAAACCGGACGCATCAGGAAAGTTGGGGTTTTCCTCTTTTCGCCAGGCATTGCCTGATTCCCTGAAGGATGTAGGGGAGGTATGGCGTATACACGTAACTCCCCTGGGCATTTTTTTTCAAACATATTACCATCTGATGCTGTTCAGCGAAACGGGGCATTTACTTGAAATCCATAAATCGGCTGGCTCTTTCAGGTTTTCATTTTACGTCAATGAAACGCTATATGTCCAGGACGTGGGAAAAGGTCTCCTGGAATACAAAGACCACGAACTAATTGTTCTGCCCGCGTTTGAGGTGCTTTCCGACCGTGAAATACGGGCTATGCATTCAGGCAGCTACGGCAATCTGATCATTGGAACCTCCGATAACGGAATATATAATTACAGAAATGGCACATTAACACCCTGGGATACCTATGCCAACCAATTGCTTATAAATAACCAGATCTTCTCATCTTGCAGTCTGGCCGATCAGAGACTGGCTTTTGGAACAATACAGGGAGGATTGATAATCACTTCCGAATCAGGAGAATTGCTGCAAACCATAAATAGGGGCAACGGCCTGTACAACAATACTATTCTTAGCATGGCTACCGATAACTTCGGCAACATCTGGCTTGGTCTTGACAATGGCATCAATTACGTGGAAATCAACTCACCTCTGACCTATTTACACTATCCCGACGGGTTTGGAGTGGGTTATACTGCAACTATTCACAATGAAAAACTCTATATCGGCACCAATAACGGCTTGTTTACAGCACCATGGCCTGATAATCCTGGTGTCCGGCCAATGGAATTTACCCTTGTTCCGGGAAGTGTGGGTCAGGTTTGGTATCTGGGTGTTCATGAAAATGTTTTACTCTGCGGACATGACAATGGCAGTTTTCAGGTCGATGGGCTTACCATGCAAAGACTTTCTGATCAAAAGGGCGCCTGGAAGTTCATAGAACTGAGCAATTATCCGGGCTATCTTGTCGGGGGAACCTACCAGGGATTAACCCTGTATCAGATGAATCCGGCAACAGGGAATTGGCAGTTTGTGAGAAGATTGTCGGGTTTTTCTGAATCTTCGCGCGTAATGGAAATCGACAAGGAGGGAAACATTTGGATGACTCATGGATTCAAGGGCGTTTTCAGGCTTGCGGTATCGCCTTACTCTGACAGCATCCAAAATGTTGAATTTTTTGATACGGCCCATGGTTTTTCCACCAATAATTTTATAAATGTCTATAAAATTGACGGAGATCCTGTATTTACTGCCCCTGATGGGATTTTCAGGTACATTTCGAACAGAAACCATTTTGAAAGGGATACCCTTTTTGAAAGTTTGTTTCCTGCCGGGCACATATCCTATTTGAAGCAGGACCAGGATAGAAATATCTGGTTTGTTGCCGATAACAGGCCCGGCGTATTGCGATATCTTGAGAATGGAAACTACTCGCTGGTAACCGAAACTTTCGAGCCGATTTTTAATCATATGCTTGGAGGCTTTGAATTTATTCTACCATACTCATCCTCTAATGTTTTCATAGCTATTGAAAATGGATTTGCTCATTATTCTCCACGCATAGCAAAACCCGGTACGATTGATTTTGCCGCATACATCAGAACCATTGAGTGGTTAAACATGGATAGTGTGTTGTATGGGGGAAATGCCTTTTTGAATAGCGCTGATAGCCGGAGAGAGGTTTTAGAGGTTCCATTCAGCCGCAATGCGGTGAGATTTTCATTCAGTGTGCCCAGGTACCATGGAGCGGAAGCTCTTCAATACAGGTATAAGCTGAGCAATTACTTAGGTGATTGGTCAGCCTGGACGGCATCAACCACATGTGAATTTTCCAATTTGCGTGAAGGCACCTATCATTTTACCGTTCAGGCACGTGATCCGTTAAACAGGATCAGCAGTTCAGATGAATTTACCTTTGAGATTCTTCCGCCATGGCACAGATCCGGGTTTGCCTATACTTCCTATCTGATATTGTTTGTGATTCTGATTCTTTTTGTGACATGGTTCATTCTGAAAAGGATTGAAATATCAAAGCGCAAGGAGCGGCTTGGCCAGCTGCGAATCTACCGTGCCAGGGAGCAGGCCTATCAGCGCGATGCTCTTATTGCCGAAAAGGAGATAATCAACCTCCGAAATGAGCAACTACAATCAACAATGATTCATCGAGATAAGGAATTGGCTAACCAAACCCTTAACCTGATTGAAAAAAATAAGCTGCTAACCAAAATCAAAGAAGAACTCAGACGGCTAAACCTGCAGATTAAAGACGAAATGTTAAAGATCAAAATCAGCCAGCTTATTAGGTATATTGATAAGGATATTGACAACGAAAAACAATGGGAGGTTTTTGAACTGGCGTTTGATGAGGTGCATGAAGATTTTATGAAAAGGATGAAAGAGCGCTATCCTGAGATTACCCCCAGGGAACTGCGCTTATGTGCCTATCTGAAAATGGACCTGAGCACCAAAGAGATCGCAGCATTGTTGAACATATCTGTAAGAGGTGTCGAAATCAGCCGTTACAGACTCCGGAAGAAAATCGCCATCGACAGGGATACCAACCTGGCTGGTTTTATCGTCGACCTGTAAGCGAAAGTACACAATTTACCCGCGTATGGTATATTTTTTTCACTGAGTATTCCCCCGTTAACACTTCTTAAAAAATATCGAATTTTTGTCTTTATCAATCGTAATTTTTTTTATTTTAGGCCCACCAAAAATTGTTAATTATGCTAACTATTTCCATCTGGTGGGCAGCTATGTCTTTGCCTTTGAAAATCTACTGGGTAGTTGCCATACCCTTTACATTGCTCTTCCTTTTTCAGTTGATCCTGACCTTCACAGGTGGCGATTTCAGCGAGTCAGATGCGTCGGGCGACAGTGACGCGGCCATCGACGCGGATACAGGCATCGATTTCCAGTTCCTTACCCTGAAAAACCTGATCGCGTTTTTTACCATTTTCGGCTGGACAGGTGTTGCCTCCCTGAGTTCAGGAATGGGAGTTGCCCTGACAGTCATAATTTCCCTGATTGCCGGTTTGATTATGATGGCCATTATGGCCTCCCTGTTCTGGTTTATGGGCAGATTGACCGATGACGGAACGATGCGATTGAAGAATGCTATCGGCAAAACAGGTACTGTTTATCTCCCCATTCCCGGTAACCGCTCCGGAACCGGTCAGATACAAATTAAGGTGCAAGGTCTGCAAACACTGGACGCCATGACGGATAACAGCACCGGTTTTAAAACGGGACAGGTCGTACAGGTCATCGAAGTTTTAAATGGTGATATTTTATTGGTAAAATAACTGTTACAAATTGTCTGAATTGAGACCAATTACTCAATTACAAACTTCATTTAGTAAAAATTAAAAATCTTAACCATGGGAGAATATTTTATACTGGTCGTCGCCCTGGCGGCATTCTTCGTATTTATCCTGATTGTATCTTTCTTTAAACGTTACAAGAGATGCCCATCAGACAGGATTCTCGTTGTATATGGGAAAGTAGGCAAAGGCGGCGATGCTGAATCCCGCTCAGCCAAGTGTATTCACGGTGGAGCTGCCTTTATCTGGCCGGTCATCCAGGATTATGCGTTTCTTGATCTGACACCCTTTTCCATTGAAATCAATCTCACCAAAGCTTTGAGTAAACAGAACATCAGGGTAGATGTACCCTCACGTTTTACGGTGGGTATCTCAACTGAAGAGGGTGTGATGACCAATGCCGCAGAAAGGTTGCTGGGACTTACCATTTCGGATATCAGCAATCTTGCCAAGGATATCATCTTTGGCCAGCTCAGGCTGGTGGTGGCTACCATGGACATTGAGGAGATCAACAGCAACCGCGATAAATTCCTTGCAGCCGTTTCATCCAACGTGGAGAATGAACTGAAAAAAATCGGCCTGAAACTGATTAACGTAAATGTTACAGACATCAACGATGAATCAGGATACATCGAAGCGTTGGGGAAAGAGGCAGCAGCAAAGGCCATCAATGATGCCAAAAAGAGTGTTGCCGAGAAGAACCGTGATGGATCTATTGGAGAGGCAAATGCAGTAAAGGAACAACGTGTTGAAGTGGCCAAAGCCAACGCAATTGCTGTGGAAGGAGAGAACGCAGCCAAGATCGTAATGGCCAATTCCAATGCCGACAGGCGTGAAAAGGAGGCAGAAGCTGAACGACTCGCCATTGCTGCCGAAAAAGTAACTCAGGCAAAGGCCCTCGAGGAGGCATATGCTGCCGAGAAAGATGCCGAAACTGCCCGCGCCTTCAGGGATAAAGCCACACAAACTGCCAACGTGGTCATTCCGGCAGAGATTGATAAACAAAGAGTGGAGATTTCCGCAGAAGCATTGGCCGAACAAACACGCCGGCATGCCAAAGGAGAAGCCGATGCAATCTTCATGAAAATGGAAGCCGAAGCAAAGGGTATTTTTGAAATCCTCAGCAAACAGGCAGAAGGGTACCAACAGTTGATGAAAGCTGCCGGCGACGATTCCCGCAGTGCCGTGATGCTGATGATTGCCGATAAATTGCCCGAACTGGTGAAGACCCAGGTTGAGGCCATAAAGAACCTCAAGATCGATAAGATAACGGTATGGGACAATATGGGCGGCGGAAAGGATGGAAAACCTGCAACAGCTAACTTCCTGTCTGGAATGCTCGGCTCCATCCCTCCCTTCGAAGAACTCTTCAAAATGGCAGGTATGGAATTACCCGACTACCTCAAAGGAAGGAAAGTGGAGGATGTGGAAGAGGAGAAATAAGATAAAAAATATCATTTTTGATTTGGGTGGCGTCTTACTCGACCTGGATTTTGATGCTCCGTTTGATGCTTTCCAGAAGCTGAACAGGAACGTGAAAATAGCCGGATTAATCCATTTTCTCCATAACCAGGTATTTATCGACTTTGAGGTGGGTGCGGTTTCGCCGGATCAGTTCAGGGATCAAATCAGGGGATTACTGAAAAACGATAAAATAACCGATGCTGAAATCGATCAGGCGTGGTGTTCCATGCTGAAACAAGTCCCGGAGGAGAAGGTTGAAGTCCTGCGAAGCCTTGCTGATGAATACCGATTGTTCCTCTACAGCAATACCAACGCTCTTCATATCCCCTACTTCACCCGCAGATTCTATGAACAACACAACATAGAGTGGGAATCCCTGTTTGAGAAAGCTTTCTATTCACACGAAATCAATGACCGGAAGCCCATGTTATCGGGTTATATGAAAGTGTTGTCCCTTGCAGGAGCAGAGGCTGCTGAATCCCTTTTTATTGACGATCTGGATGTAAATATTGCAGCTGCCGCAAAAACCGGAATGCATGTCATGCTTTACCAGCCGGGTGAGGACCTGCGTGAGAAACTTTCACTAACCCTGGCTCAGCACGTCCTTACCTGAAACAACCCAAGGCAGGCACTGACATGTCTCCCTCTAATTACAATAACTATGCAGATGACCCTCTTTTAGTGCCAATTTAGAAGCAATTTAAATTATTTGCTTTCAAATATCAACTCTTGTATAAACCGGATTAATATTTACTTTTGAAGCCTAATAATTTTCAGGGAATGATTTTAACCACTTTTAATAAAGGCAATTGGTTTTGGTGGCACAGCTTTGTGTTGCTCGCGTAAACAATTTGTCCACAATGGAAGTGCCTGAGAAAGAGGGATTTGTTGTTTACGCAGCAAGTCCCTCTTTTTATTAATATGAATTTTATTAACAGTAATATTAAATTGACAGATTATGACACGACAGAAGAAAATTTATCTGGAAGAATCGGAGATGCCACGACAATGGTACAACCTGGCCCCCGATCTTTTAACCCCTTTAAATCCACCGCTGGGTCCGGGAGGAATGCCGATTTCTCCCGAAATGCTGGCACCTGTTTTCCCAATGAACCTGATTGAGCAGGAAGTCAGTCAGGAGCGCTGGATCAACATCCCGGAGGAGATTATTGAAATTCTGGTGCAATGGCGTCCCAGTCCGCTGGTTAGGGCCTATGAATTGGAAGAAGCTTTGGGAACACCGGCAAAAATTTTCTATAAAAACGAGAGCGTGGCTCCTGCCGGAAGTCATAAGTCTAACACTGCCGTTGCCCAGGCATGGTATAATAAGCAGTTTGGTATCAAGCGCCTGACTACAGAAACTGGTGCCGGACAATGGGGGAGTGCCCTTTCCCATGCCTGCGCAATCATTGGCCTTGAGTGCAAGGTTTTCATGGTACGTGTCAGTTTCGACCAGAAGCCTTTCCGTAAAATGATGATGCAGACCTGGGGTGGTACCTGTATTGCCAGCCCTAGCATGGAAACTCAGGCAGGCCGCAATATTCTCGAGAAATACCCCGACACCCCCGGGAGTTTGGGAATAGCCATCAGCGAAGCAATTGAGGCTGCCGTTACTGATCCGACAGGCGAGACGAGGTATTCACTGGGATCTGTGCTCAACCATGTTATGTTGCACCAATCCATTATCGGGCTGGAGGCAAAAAAACAGCTTAAAAAAGTAGGTATTAACAATCCCGACGTTGTTATAGGTTGTTGCGGAGGTGGCAGTAATTTCGCAGGATTGTCCTTCCCGTTCATTTATGAGAAGGTAAACGGCGCAGACATCCAGATTATAGGAGCAGAGCCTTTCTCCTGCCCCACTTTGACAAAAGCACCATTTATATATGACCATGGCGATGTGGCTGAGATGACTCCGCTGCTACCGATGTACAGCCTGGGGCATACATTCATTCCTGCACCTATCCATGCCGGAGGTTTGCGCTATCATGGCATGGCTCCATTGGTGAGTGCCGCCTTGAAAGACGGATTGATTGAAGCACAGGCCATTCACCAGAGCGAATGCTTTGAAGCCGGGTTGCTGTTTGCAAAGACCGAAGGCATCATTCCTGCGCCGGAAACCACCCACGCCATTGCCTCTGCCATCCGCGAAGCCAAAAAAGCGAAGGAAGAGGGCAAGGAAAAGGTCATCCTATTCAATTTCAGCGGCCACGGTCTCATGGACCTTGTGGGGTATGACAAATATCTCAGCGGACAACTTTCCGACTATGAATACCCGGAATCAGAAATTGCCCGTAACCTCGAAAAATTGAAAGGCTATCCGCTGCCCAAATAATTATTGACGAAGTCCATATCTCTCTTAGTCCGTATAGCTGACAGAGAAATTATAAACAGGAAGTTCCAGCTTGAATGTCAGGCTGGAACTTTTTTTTCAGGTACAAGATCGATTTACCTGTAACGTTTTTACCGGTAAAACGTCCTATGATGAAAATTCAATGACTCATTCGCCGTCCGGCCTGAAAAATTGATTTATTCACGGATAAAATCCTGCCGTTCATCGGTAAATGCAATGTTTTCGCGACTACATGAACGACTTTTGAATCAGAAAACAGAAAACTTTATACTGAATGCCATGATCGTTTTAAACAATGTACATAAGTCTTATGTAACCGGAAACAACTCGCTGCACGTTTTGAAAGGGATCGACCTTGAGATTGGTGCAGGCGAGTTTGTTTCCATTATGGGATCCTCGGGTTCGGGCAAGTCTACCCTGCTCAATATTCTGGGCATCCTCGACGATTACGACGATGGTTCATACGTATTGAACGGGCGTACCATCAAAGGGCTTAACGAAACCAAAGCTGCGGTAATGCGCAATGAAATGATCGGGTTTGTGTTCCAGTCGTTTAATCTAATCTCCTTTAAAAATGCAAAGGAAAATGTGGCCCTCCCTCTTTATTACCAAAAGGTAAACCGCAAGAAACGCAACACGATTGCCCTGGAGTACCTTGACCGGATGGGGCTCAGGGAATGGGCAGACCATCTGCCAAGTGAGCTGTCAGGCGGACAGAAACAGCGCGTTGCCATTGCCCGGGCGTTGATTTCCAATCCCAAGGTGATTCTGGCCGATGAACCTACCGGGGCTCTCGATACCACGACTTCATTCGAGGTGATGGAGATACTGAAGGAGGTGAATGACCAGGGAATCACTGTAATCATCGTTACACATGAGCATGATATCGCTGCCATGACCAAAAAAATCATCCGGCTTAAGGACGGTACGATTGATGAGGTAATTAAAAACGGTGATCTGAAGATGTACCGTGAAAGAGTAATGGCCGAGTAAAACCCAGGTAATATGTTTGATATTGATATTTGGCAGGAAATTTTCAGCACCATCCGCAAGAATAAACTTCGTACTTTTCTCACCGGATTTTCGGTTGCATGGGGCATTTTTATGCTGATGGTCCTGCTGGGATCCGGCAACGGATTGCAGAATGGCGTAAAGGAACAGTTCGCCGATAATGCAGAAAACATTATGTGGATGTGGACGGGGAAGACCTCGGTTCCATACCAGGGACTCAAAGAGGGACGCGAAATACGCTTTAATAACGACGACTACGATTACCTGAAAGATAAAGCCGAAGGGGTTGAACAGGTTTCTGCCAGGTTTTTCCTTCGCGGCGATGTGGTATTTTCTTACGGGAAGGAATATGGTTCTTTCTCAACGGTCAGTTGTTATCCTGCCTTACAGGATATGGAAAAGATAAAACTCACTTCGGGACGTTTCATTAACAACATAGATATGAACGAGTTCCGAAAGGTTGTAGTTATCGGTGAAGATATCCGCAAAGCGCTGTTTAAGAATGAAGAACCCTTAGGGAACTACATCAATATTGGAACGGTACCTTTTATGGTTGTGGGTGTCTCCAATGATCCACGTGCGCGTGACAACCGGCAGGCATATATGCCCTTCAGCACCGCACAACGCATATACGGAGGAGGCAACCGGGTACACAATTTTGCCGTTACCACGAAAATGGTGAATACTACCGAAGAGGCTGAAGCCATCAGTGAGAACATCCGGGAGCAAATGGCACGCCGGCACAGTTTTGACCCTTCTGACCGCCATGCCATGGGTTCTTTCAATATGCTCACTGAATATATCCGGACCATGAAAATTTTCCAGGCCATTAAAATGTTTGTCTGGATAATCGGTATCGGAACGCTGATTGCAGGCATTGTTGGCGTAAGCAACATCATGCTCATACTGGTTAAGGAACGGACACGCGAAATTGGAATCCGCAAGGCTCTGGGAGCATCTCCCGCATCTGTTATTGGCCTTGTTCTGCTCGAATCGGTCATGATTACCACCGTAGCCGGCTATATTGGTCTGGTTTTGGGCGTAGGACTTATGGAGGGGCTCAACTTTGCCCTTGAGCAGATGCTTGCCGGTGGGGGTGGCGACCAGATTTTCTTTCGCAATCCCACGGTTGATTTTGTTACGGCATTGTCGGCCACGGCCATTCTGATAATTTCAGGAGCCCTGGCTGGATACATCCCGGCACGAAAGGCTGCCGGTGTGAAACCTATTGAAGCCCTGCGTGATGAATAATAAATACAAAGTCTGTCGCGCAACTGAAAATTATTGCTGCGGTTTCAGCAATGCTCAGCCGCTTATAAATATGACAACTTTAACACCAATAACTCCTGCTGATTATGTTTGATATTGACCGTTGGAACGAAATCTGGCACGCGCTGGCCAAGAATAAGATTCGCAGCCTGCTGACAGCCTTCGGGGTATTCTGGGGGATATTTATGCTGATTGTGATGTCGGGTGCAAGCAACGGCCTGAAAAACGGGATCGTTGAAGGGGTGGCCAAATTTGCCACCAATTCGGCATTTCTATGGACCGATCGCACAAGCGAACCCTTCAAAGGATTCAAACGTGGTCGTCGATGGAACATGAATTCGGATGATCTGGAGTATTTGCGCACAAATGTTCCTGAAATAGAATACATCACACCCAAGAATTTTGGCCGTTTCAATGATGCTGCCAATGTATTGCGTGGCAAGGTGACCGGTTCTTATAATGTAAAGGGTGACTATCCTGATTATGTGAAGATTGACCCCTACACGATGGTGAAGGGCCGGTGGATCAATGAAATAGATATCCGCGATAAACGCAAAGTATGTGTAATTGGTGAGAAGGTGTATGAAACCATGTTCGATGCTGGTGAAGACCCACTGGGTGAGTACCTGAAAATATCGGGAGTTTATTACCAGGTGGTGGGCGTTATCCGGCCTGAAACCAGGGTTAACATCAATGGCCGCGCAGAAGAATCGATTTTCCTGCCATTCACCACAATGCAGCAAACTTATAATATGGGCAACGAGGTACACTTCCTGGCGATCACAGCCAAACCGGGAGTGCCGGTAACCCTGGTGGAAGAGAAGGTTAAGTCCATCATAAGAAAACGCCACTCAATTGCCGACACGGATGAGCAGGCCATACGAAGCGTAAATATTGAGAAGCAGTTTCAGCAGATTAGCGGACTATTTCTGGGTATTGGCATCCTGACCTGGATCGTGGGAATAGGCACCCTGATGGCCGGAGTAATCGGTGTCAGCAATATTATGCTGGTCATTGTGAGGGAGCGGACCAAAGAGATAGGTGTCCAAAGAGCGTTGGGCGCACGTCCGCGGACCATCATCTCACAGATCATGCTGGAGAGCGTGGTGCTTACAACTGTTGCCGGATACATCGGCCTCTCCCTGGGTGTCGGGCTTCTCGAGCTGGTAAACAAAGTGCTTGAAAACCAGCCGAAGGGCGGGGATGAAATGTTTTTCCGCCATCCCGAAGTGGATATCAATATTGCGTTGGCCTCGCTTACTGTGCTGGTGCTTGCTGGTCTGTTTGCCGGGTCCATTCCTGCCCGGCGGGCGCTGAGCATTAAACCCATCGAAGCCCTGCGCGAAGAATAATACAGGCCGTAGAGCCGCACGGCAGTGCGGCTAATAAAAAGCCGCACTGCCGTGCGGCTCTACCGACAGACAACAAATGATTATAATTATATACGCCATGAAAAAAATTTTCAGAATTATCGGACTGGTTGCCCTGGCAGCCATATTTATGGGAACCCTGGGATTTTTATATAAGAAATCGCAGCCCAAAGAGGAAATATTCGAGGTGAAAAGCCCCGAAATCACCAGCATTATAAAGAAGACGGTTGCCACCGGAGCAGTGGAACCACGCAAGGAGATTGAAATCAAGCCGCAGGTTTCCGGCATTGTAGAGCAGTTATTTATTGAACCGGGAACCATGGTACGCAAAGGTGATGTGCTTGCCCGCGTAAACATCATCCCCGACATGGTGAACCTGAACAATGCAGAATCAAGGGTGAACCGGGCCAAACTAAATTTTGAGGATGCCAAAATTGACTATGATCGCCAGTCGATTCTTTTTGAAAAGCAGGTAATCTCCAAAGAGGAGTACCAGAAGGCGCGTCTTTCGCATAACTCGGCACGTGAAGAGTTTGAAGCGGCCGAAAACAACCTTGAACTGATTCGCAAAGGCGTTACCAAAACGTCGGCAAAAACTACCAATACGCTGATCCGTTCAACTATTGATGGAATGGTTTTGGATGTTCCAGTGAAGGAAGGATTTTCGGTGATTCAGGCCAATACTTTCAATGCCGGTACAACCATTGCGGTGGTTGCCGACATGACCGACATGATCTTCAACGGGAAAGTGGATGAAACTGAAGTGGGCAAAATAACCGAAGGGATGAACATAGAACTCACCATTGGCGCCATCGATAACCAGAAGTTTGATGCCATCCTGAAATACATCGCCCCGAAAGGTAAAACCGAAAACGGAGCTATCCAGTTTGAGATCAGGGCAGACGTGGTGTTGAAGGAAAGCCAGTTCATAAGGGCAGGCTACAGTGCCAATGCCAATATTGTGCTTGCCCGCCGCGACAGCGTACTGACCATACCTGAGGGTTTGCTGAAGTTTGAAAACGATTCGGCATTTGTTGAGATCGAAACAGGTGAAAAGAAATATGAAAGACGCAATGTAAAAACCGGTCTGTCTGATGGAATAAATATCGAAATTCTTGAAGGGATTGCCATCTCCGACAAGTTGAAGGGCGAAAAAACAGATCCGAAGAAGACCAAGGAGAAGGCGTAGTCGATGACCAGGCAGCGGCAGTATGTCTAAGAAAAAGACGTAATTGAGTTGTTGGCAGCAGGAAATAATCTGCAGCCTTCCAACTTAACAACCAATTGCTTAGCTCTCTGCCCTCTGCGCTCCCCCGATTTAATCGGGGCTGCCCTTTGCCCTTTGCTCTCCGCGCTTTGCTCTCTGCGCTTTGCTTTTCTAACTTTGTTTGTAATTTTATCAGGATTTTAATACCAATTTAACGATGAAAAATTTAACCGGAATATTTTTAATGGTTGTGTTGCTGTCGGCAGGATGGCCGCTGACCGCACAGGAAACGTGGTCTCTGCAGCAGTGTGTCGACTATGCGATCGAAAACAACATCCAGATTAAACAGCAGCAGGTGTCGGTTAATTACCAGGAGAACCAGCTTAACCAGTCGAAATATGACCGGTTGCCCAATTTCAACGGACAGATCGGTAACAACTACAACTATGGGCGGTCGCTTACCTATCAGAATACCTATGAGAACACCAATTCCATAAGTTTATCGGGAGGGGTGGGCACAGATGTTACCCTCTGGAATGGTTTTACCCTTCAGAATGTCATAAGGCAGCGTGAACTCGATCTTCAGGCATCGATACAGGATATGCAAAAAGCCAAGGATGACCTGGTGTTAACGATTGCTGCGCTTTATCTGGAGATCCTGTTTGCCGAAGAGCTGAGCCTTATCGATGAAAACCAGATGGAGGTCACCCGTCAGCAGTTAACCCGAACCAGCCAACTGGTGGAAGCAGGAAGTCTGGCCCAGGGCGCCCTGCTCGAAATTGAGGCCCAGCTGGCCCGCGAAGAACTGCAACTTGTCAATGGGCAAAACCGCACACAGCTGGCTTATCTCAACCTTTACCAATTACTCGAACTCCCCATGGCAAAGTCGTTTCGAATTGAAAAGCCGGTTCTTCCCGACCTGCATACTGGAGCAATCAACTACAATTCACTTGAAATCTTCAGAAACGCCGTACAAACCAGGCCTGAAATCGTGGCTTCACAGCTCCGGGTGGAAAGCGCCCACCGGCTTCTCGACCAGGCAAAAGGTGCCCGCTTTCCCAGGCTTAGCTTTGGTGCCAACTACTATAACAACTACAACGATAATTATACCGAAATGATTGACAATAATCCACTTGACCGCCGGATTATACCTTTTGGTAAACAGCTGAAAAATAATCCGCGGTATGGGTATGGATTTACGCTTAACATTCCAGTATTCAATCGTTTCCAGGTACAGACCAGTATTTCCAATGCCAGGCTTCAGATCATGGACTATGAATACAGGTTGCAAAACAACCGTAATATTCTGCAGAAGGATATTGAACAGGCCTATACCAATGCGCTGGCTTCACTCAAGCGGTTTATGTCGAGCGAAAAGGCAGTAACGGCCAGCGAGGAAGCCTTCCGCTACTCCGAAGAAAAATACAATGTGGGCATGGTAACAACGGTTGAATACAATCAGATGAAGAACAACCTTACTGCGGCACAGTCGCAATTGTTGCAGTCAAAATATGAATACATATTCCGAACCAAAATTCTCGATTTTTACAATGGGATTCCCATTAAGCTATAGATTAAAATTAGTACAGTTTCCATTACCAAAATTGCAGAAGAAAGTAAATTGGCCGGGTTTACCGGCCTTTTTGATTTATTTCGAACAGAAGTAAATTTATTATTTACATCAATATGTAATTTTGGGCTTTTATTTGTTACTAAGCTAATTTGGATCTCTAATTTTGCAGATAACATAAATTGTTTAAAAATGAAGTATTCAGGTAGATTTATAGGAATTTCTTTTCTGGTGTTTATTATTGCGATGGCTTTAATGCCAATTGCCAGTGGTCAGCCCGTTCCGGTTGACCCCGCCGTTAGAATAGGGAAGCTTGAAAATGGCCTTACCTATTATATCAGGCACAATCAGGAACCCAAAGAGAGGGCAAGTTTTTACATTATCCAAAATGTGGGTGCCATGCTGGAGGAGGATAACCAGGACGGACTTGCACACTTTCTGGAGCACATGGCCTTCAATGGAACAAAAAACTTTCCCGATAAGGGGGTCATCAACACCCTTGAGCGATATGGTGTTGCCTTTGGCAGAAATATAAATGCCTATACCTCCCAGAATGAAACAGTATATAATCTCAGCGATGTTCCTGTTAATCTCCCCGGGCTTGTCGATACGTGTCTGTTAATATTGCACGACTGGTCTGACCATCTGTTGCTGGAGGAAGAGGAGATTGATCTTGAAAGAGGGGTAATTTCTGAAGAATGGCGCACCCGACGCAATGCCGGATTCAGAATGATGAAGGAGCTTTATCCCACAATCTACAAAGACTCTAAATATGCCAAACGTGACATAATAGGAAGCCTGGATGTAATCAACAATTTTGAATATGAAACTCTGCGCCGTTTTTACCACGACTGGTATCGTACCGATTTGCAGGCTATTGCCGTTGTGGGTGATATTGATATTGATGAGGTTGAGCAAAAGATCGTTGCGTTGTTCAGTAAAATTGAGGCAGTAGAAAATGCTCCGGAAAGAGAATTTCATGAAATTCCCTTCCACAAGGAAACACTTTTTGCAAAGGCATCAGACCCGGAGGCTACCTCCCATTCGGTGAGTATCTACATTAAGCACGAGGGAACTGCCCCTGAAGATAAATCAATGAATTATTACCGCAGCAGCTATGTGAACAGTTTGTTTAACAGGATGATGAGCGACCGCATCGGAGAATTGGTGCAGAAGGGAAATCCTCCTTTTATTGGCGGCAGTGTTGGTTATGGTAATTTTGCCAGGGGTTACAGTATGCTCAGTATATCCGCAAGCGCCCATCCCAACAGGATGGAGGAGGGTTTGCGGGCCATTTATACAGAAGCACAGCGCGTATCCCGGCATGGTTTCACTGCATCGGAACTGGAAAGGGCCAAGAGCAACATCATCACTCAAACCGAAACCCGGTGGAAGCAAAAGGACAAGATTCGCAACGACAATTTTATCCGTGGTATGGTCAATCATTACCTGACAGGGGAACCACTGCCTTCGATCGACTTTGAATGGCAGTTTGTACAGGCCATATTGCCTACGATCACAGTGGAGGAGATGTCGGCAAAGGCAAGAGAGTGGATTAAAGACGAGAACCGCGTTATTATTGTTATGGGACCTGATGCACCTGATGTAACCCTCTTGTCTGAAGAACAGGCTTTTGCTGTCCTGCAGGAAGTAGAACAGGGAGAAATTGCCCCTTACGCAGAAGAGGAGGTTGCGCAATCACTGATTGATAAGGAATTGAAAGGTTCACCGGTGGTTGGTACCAGGAAGCTGGAAGATATGAATGCAGTGGAATGGACCCTGGCCAACAATGCCAAAGTGGTATACCGGTTTGCCGATTACCAGAAAGACAATGTTATTTTATACGCTCAGAGTCCAGGCGGAAGTTCGTTGTATGGTACTGATAAACTTGCATCGGCCATGATGCTGGGTAACTTTACCGGTAGTTTTGGCGTTGGCGATTTTGATGCAATTACACTGCGCCGGATGCTGGCCGGGAAAAATGTCAACCTCAGCCCCGGACTTGGAGGCTTAAACGAGACCTTCAGCGGCAGCTCCTCTCCCCGCGATATTGAAATTCTTATGCAGCTCCTCTATCTCCAATTTGAACAACCCCGTTTTGACGAAGAAGCCTACAATGCATTGCTGCAAAGGATTGAAGCTTCCGTTGCCAATATGGCCAACAATCCACAGAAGATCATGAGCGACTCCCTGCAACGTATTTTCAGCAATTACCATGAGCGTGTAAAACTGGTTACCCCTGAATTGCTCAACGAGATATCATTCGGGCAAATGGAGGAGATCTACCGCGACCGGTTTAAAGATGCAGGCGATTTCACCTTCTTTGTTGTTGGGAACATCGAAGAGGAAACGGTAAAGGCTTTGGCTGAAAAGTATATTGGTTCTCTGACAGATCATCCGCGCACCGAAACCTGGAAAGACAACAAAGTGAGTTTTCCTGCCGGAAAAACGGAGAAGCAAATCCCGGTATCCCTGCAGACGGAAAAGGCCAATGTGGTAGTGGTGTTCAACAATGATTCTGAATATGAACCGGAGAAGAATCTCATCACCGAAGTTCTCCGCGGAATTCTCCGTATTCGCTACACTGAGGAAATCCGGGAGAAAGAAGGTGGCACCTATGGCGTTAGCGTCTCTTCACAGAGTGAGCGCTTCCCCAATGCGAAGAAGACGGTTCAGATGAATTTTGATACCGACCCTGAACGGGCTGAATATCTCAAATCAATCATTTACAGGGAGATTGACAAGATCATCAACGAGGGGCCAACAGAAGAAGATGTCGACAAGGTGATAAAGAATATGCAGAAGGAACGCGAGCAGGCAAAACCCAATAACGGCTATTGGCTGAGTGTGCTTTCCACATACTATCAGCACGATATAAATACCGATGCGGCTGAGAACTATGAAGATATATTAAATTCACTGACTCCGGCAGATGTTCAAAAGTTTGCTGCCGGCTTCTTCGAAAAGGCCAACGTAGTGGATGTTGTATTTGTACCGCTTAAGTAGGTTCTGCTGATAATGTACCGTTTAAAATCAAAGTCAATTTAACCGCAAGGACGCAAGGGGAAACCGCAATGAACGCAAAGAAATTCAGTTAACTTTTAGCGGCCTTTGCGCAGAACTTTGAGAACCTTGTGAATAAAATCTTAAACGCAAGGACGCAAGGAGAAACCGCAATGAACGCAAAGAAATTCAGTTAAACAAGGAAAAAAGTTTACTAAAATTATTTTTTGCGAACCTTGCCTATAACTTTGCGCACCCTGCTGTTAAAGTTTAAATCTTTGCGGCCTTTGCGCAATCCTTTGCGTCCTTGCGGTTAAAAGGGCTTATC
>CAYMXK010000037.1:18485-20156 GCA_964393915.1 uncultured Prolixibacteraceae bacterium | reverse complement strand
AAATAGACAGCAATATAATTCCCGGGTTGGGCAAAATTAACTAATATTGAAGCCGGGAAAATAATTCTGATAATACCATTACACGTGAGCAAAACTGAACCTTCAAATCAGATAGGATTTGACAATGAAAAATACCTTAAAGAGCAGACCGCCGCTATTCTTGAAAGGGTTGACCGTTTCAACGACAAACTCTATCTGGAATTTGGAGGCAAAATGCTGTTTGATTATCATGCATCGAGGGTTCTGCCTGGATTTGATCCCAATGTCAAAATGAGGCTCCTGCAACTTTTAAAAGACAAGATTGATGTTATCCTGTGCATTCATGCAGGGGATATTGAAAGGAACAAAGTCAGGGCAGATTTTGGAATCACTTATGATGTTGATGCTTTAAAAAATATCGATGACCTGAGGGAGTGGGGAATAAATGTCAACGCCGTGGTTATTACCCGTTACATGAACCAACCCGCTGCCACTGCCTTCAAAAACAAGCTGGAACACCGCGGAGTTAAGGTATATCTCCATTATCCCACAAAAGGATATCCGGCAGATATAGACACGATTGTAAGCGATCAGGGATATGGGGCAAACGAATACATCAGGACCACAAAGCCGATCGTGATCGTTACAGGACCGGGGCCTGGCAGCGGTAAGCTTGCCACCTGCCTGTGCAATCTATACCATGAATACAAAAAAGGCATCAAAGCCGGATATGCTAAATTTGAGACATTTCCTATCTGGGACCTGCCTGTCGACCATAAGGTAAACGTGGCTTACGAGGCTGCCACAATTGACCTGAAGGATGAGGTTGTTATTGATGAACCTCATTGGAAAACCTACAAGGTAAAGGCGGTGAATTACAACCGTGATATTGAAGCCTTTTATCTGCTTAAAAGAATTCTTGAGAAAATTACAGGAAGTGAATCCATTTACCAGTCACCGACTGACATGGGAGTGAACCGTGCAAGTGCGGGAATAGTGGATGACGGTATAATCTCGGAAGCATCCCACCAGGAGATTATCAGAAGATACTTCAGGTGTGCAGTTGAATATGCAATGGGAATGGCTGATAAGGATACTTTTAACAGGGCCGCTGAAATAATGGATAAGATTGGAGCCAAAGCGGAAGACCGGAAAGTTGTTTTGCCTGCAAGAGAGGCTGCCCGGTACGCCGAAGAATGCGGGAAAGGGAATGAAGGGGTATTTTGCGGATCAGCTGTCGAATTGCACGACGGTACCATAATTACCGGCAAAAACTCTCCCCTTTTGCATGCCTCATCAAGTCTGATCCTGAATGCGACCAAGCACCTGGCCGGACTACCCGATAACCTGCGCCTTTTGCCAAAAAACATAATCGATTCGGTGACTCACCTGAAAAAAGATATAATGGATGGAAAAATGGTTAGCCTTGATTTGGAGGAAACATTGATTGTTCTCGCGATAAGCGCATTATCCAATCCGGCAGCCCAAATGGCACTGGAAAACCTGAAAGGCCTCAGAGGTTGCGAAGTGCATGCAACCCATATCCCTACCCCAGGCGATGAAGCAGGATTTAGAAAACTAAAAGTAAACCTGACCTGTGATCCTGAATTTTCGAGTAAAAGTCTGTTTTTCAGCGAATAGTTAGAGCCAGTTTGCCGGCTGTCAGCATTCCCTCGTTCCTTTTTGCGCAAG
>CAYMXK010000037.1:4981-18385 GCA_964393915.1 uncultured Prolixibacteraceae bacterium | reverse complement strand
ATTAAATGACTATTAAATGACTATTAAATGACTATTTGGTGTATTTTTTTTATCCCACCCATTTGCATTTCAATTAAAATGTTTAACTTTGCTTTTCAAAGTACTTTTAAATGAAAACAAAAACGATTCATCCTAATCAAGATCTTCAGGCCATTCGCGAAATCATGGAAAGGTCGTCCAGGTTTTTGTCGCTAAGCGGTTTAGCCGGAATCTTTGCCGGTGTGTGTGCTCTGGCAGGAGCAGCGGTTGCCTGGCTTTTTATTCTGGGCCCTGACAACCTTCCATACAGTGAATCTCTTAATAATCAGTGGGATTGGGCAACTTCGGGCACCGGGCTTTATCTTGCCCTTGATGCCCTGGTGGTTCTTGGCCTTGCAATCTGGGGAGCAGTCTATTTTTCGCAAAGGAAAGCGAGAAAGGCAGGTCAAAAGTTCTGGGCCATTTCAACCAAACGGCTACTCGGCCATTTAATGATCCCACTCGTTACCGGCGGAGTTTTTACACTGATTCTGGTGTTCCGGAACATTCCGGAGCTGGTTGCTCCGGTCATGCTGATTTTTTATGGATTAGCGCTTGTAAATGCCGGGAAGTTTACTTTTGGTGAAATTCATTATCTTGGCCTGACGCAAATTGTTCTGGGTATCCTGGCCGGCGTTTTTACGGGTTACGGACTGCTTTTCTGGACAATCGGTTTTGGCTTCATGCATATCGTTTACGGCACAGTTATGTATTACCGGTATGAACGTTAAAAGACGGCAACAGTTTCAGGGAAACAGCAATGAAAATTTTGAATAAATTAGTAAATAATTCCTTGTGAAGAATCCAATTTTAAACCTTCAGAAAGTATTTGAAAGCCGCATCCGGCTCGGAATCATGTCGGCACTCATGGTGAACGACACGCTCGATTTCAACGCGCTGAAGGATCTGCTTGGACTGACTGACGGGAACCTGGCCAGCCACCTGAAAGCTTTGGAACTACAGAAAATTATTGTGGTTTCGAAGAAATTTATTGGCCGGAAGCCAAGTACAACCTACAAGGCAACCGCGCGGGGAAGGGAATTGTTTCGTCTGCACCTCGCAGCACTTGAAGAAATAATCAATAATCAATAATCAATAATTAATAATTAATAATCAATATTTTTTTTATCAAAAACTTTGTATTTCAAAGTACTTTTAATATCATAAAAATGGAAACAAAAGGCATTCAACAATTCATGAACAGTTACAGTGTTAAAATGGTCATCGTTTCAGTATTGGCTATTTTCCTCCTTATCCCGTCGTTTTTGATACAAGATATTATTAACGAGCGAATAGCCCTCAGCGGAAAAGTAAAAAATGAACTTTATGCACAATGGGGTGGCAACCAAATAGTTGCCGGCCCCGTGTTGAACGTGCCATTTTCCCTGAATGAACCGGCGGACAATAATCAGGGTACTAAAGAGCGGTATGGCGTAGCGCATTTCCTGCCTGAAACTTTAAATGCGGATGGGGTTCTCTATCCAGAAACCAGGAAGCGCGGAATTTATAAGGTGGTGGTATACGAAGGGATACTCAGATTGAAAGGCTCGTTTGCACAACCTGAAATGTCGCAGCTGGATCTTCCGTATGCCACATACAACTGGAGTGCAGCCTATTTTACCATAGGCATCTCCGATATGCGCGGTATTAAAAACCTGCCTGAGCTGGTGATTAATGGCCAAAAATGCAAAGTGGAGCCGGGAGTGGCCGATAACGATCTGTTCCAGTCGGGACTTACTATTAAAGCCCAATCTGCAGACCTTAACCAGGCCATGAATTTTGAAATAGAACTGGTTTTAAACGGATCGGAGAACTTGTCAGTGGAGGCACTGGGAAAGACTTCAGAAATTATTATGAAATCAGACTGGGCACAACCGAGTTTTACGGGCGGATTTCTTCCGGCAGATCGACAGGTTACCGCACAGGGATTTACGGCTGAATGGCAGGTGACCCACCTGAACCGGAATTTCCCTCAGCAATGGGTTGACACGAAATACAAAACAAATGAGGCGACATTGGGTGTTCAGCTGCTAATTCCGGTTGATCATTACCATAAATCGATGCGCTCGGCAAAATATGCCATTTTGTTTATTGCACTGAACTTTCTCACCTTTATTTTTATTGAAATTAAAAGCAAAACCAGGATTCATCCGTTCCAATATGCCTTGGTGGCTTTTGCATTGCTGATTTTTTACGCGCTTCTGACATCCATCAGCGAACAAACAGGGTTTAACTGGGCATACCTTATATCGGCCGTGGCTGTGACGTGTCTTATTACGTGGTATTCCTTTGTGATGCTAAGAAATGTAAGGATGGTAGTTTGGGTGACGCTTTTGCAAACTGGCTTGTATCTCTTCCTTTTTACCCTGCTGCAGCTGCAGGATTACGCACTGCTTGCCGGAAGCATCGGCCTGTTTGCAATACTGGCCATAATAATGCGGGCATCTCAGCAGATTAAATGGTACCCCGAAGCTTAGTCCGGTTATGCCACGATTCCACCAAGGCAACGATAAGAAAGAAAGAACTTAGGCTACCAGCACAAATTCTTTAAACTGTAGTACAGAAAATGAGACAGACAAAGAAGGCTATGTTAATTGTTGCTTCTTTGTTGAGGGATACCCTGATAAGCTTAATGCACGTATTGGATCTGGAAAGGAAAACAAAGGGGAATAAATCATAAAAAAGGGATTACTTCAATGTATGCAGTCGTCGCAGTGTAAGATTTTCAGCGCTATTCTGAATAATTCACAATAAGGGGCACATGCTTTTTTTAGTAATACTCACTTTCTGCAATACAAAAGGCACAAAGCATTCTTACGAGCGCTTCGTGCCTTAATATTGTTATATCTGAGGGTTTTTGATGCTTTTGGGAATAAGCCTGAATAAGGGGAGTTCCGCCTGCTCCGGATCTGGTTATATCGGAATTTCAACTACCGGACAGATCTCCAGATCGAGGTGGATCATGTAGAAATCCATGAGTTCGACTTCAACAGACAAGTCAGTTCCTTTAAAGCTGTACTGTTTGCCGGTGAGGCGTCTGGCTGGCGCTGCATCCAGTTCCTGCACCTTCACTGACTCGGTCTCTCCATCTTTCAGGGACCAGCCTTCATTCAGGGTAATTTCGATGGAATATGCACCATCAGTCTCTACAAGTTGCACTGTTCCGGCTACTTCATCCTGATTGGCATAAATGGTGGCAGGCTCCCAGGTTTCATCAATATCGCCAGGAACAGGAGCATAATACCAGAACCATCCACCGTTTTTGGGCAGTACCCATTCCTCACCGCCAAAGGCAGTCTCCTGGCGGCAGGCTGTGATGGTGAAGCATTCTACAACCGGATAAACTGTTTCAGGAGCACAGGCAGGGCAACCATCTAAGACAGGTTCGCTGATGACCAGTTTGTACACATAAATCCCTTCGGGGAACAGGGTAGCTGTGTAAGTGCCGCCCGCGCAGGTGAAATCCTGCACTTCTTCCCAGAGTAAATTTTCGGTGTCGCACCCTAGGTCGCTGTAAATTTTTTCAAATTCACCTGTTGCAACATCATCAACGAAGATTTCTTCACCTTCGAGGTAGCCCTGTAACAGCACGGCATCACCGCAAAGGAGGGTAAGGTCGATGTCAAAAGCTTCGCCAGTGTACACTTTGGCCGGGAAAGCCAGGTCATAAATACCGGTAACTGCGCCTTTCAGGGCGGGGTCATCCTGCAATAGGGCTTCTTCCTTCTGACAGGAGTTCATTACTGCTGCGGACAGAATCAACGCAGCCATTACGAAAAGAACTGAAAACTTCTTCATAACTTTTTTAATTTAAGGTTACAATAAAAAATGGAACTATTGCTTTTTAAAAAAAGCCATACCAGTTGTCCCTTAAACTAATTGCCTCCCGGTGACTCCACTCAAATCTCTGTCCCTAATAATAAATGAACCCCTTAGTCTTATCCATTTCGTGCAATTCTTCCCATACCCCGTTCAATCTGGTATATCCATGCATAGGGATAACCTGTCCTGAACGACCTGGTTTCTCAACACGGCAAACGAATACACGATAAAATGTACCAGTGGTTTAATTCAGCAGCAAGTTTACTGACCTCTGTCAGCAGCACTACCCTGAATGCGTCAATTACAATAAAATCTATCCTTTGTCCATAATTTCTCTGCATTTGCAGAAGAACGTCCTGTATAAACGTTGGTTTGTGTCACCAAATATAAATACAAATTATGGTTATATGCAATTAATTGCCATTTTTTTTAAATACTCATGATATTAAATTCGGGGGTTGTAATGATAAAATGCTGTTTGATCTCATGAGTTTTCCTCTGTGGGCAACGAGAAGTTGGCATTATGCACAATGACCATCCCACCTTCAACCCATTCCCGCGTAGGCGGTAAACCAGAATTTTCAGTTAACCTAAGGTATGTAAGGCCCAGCTCGATGTTTTTGTATCAAAATTTCCTAGTTCCTGCAACTCCCGGTATTGTTGCTCCGTTAAAATCTGAATGCCCATGTCAGTTGCCCAATCCAAAGCATTGTTTACCGGTTTATGTGGCTGACACCAGCTGAGATCAGGCAGCTCGGGGGTGCCCTCTTTTGCGATTTCAGATACGGGAAAGTCTTTGTATATCACAACAGTGCGCCCTCCTATTACGGTGCCAGGGCATTCCGCGGCTCGTTAAGGGTATAGGCTTCTGCATAGGGGAGAAATCCTGAGTTTGTATTTACAGGTGACACGTTTGCCAAAGTTAATCCCTATATCATCCGGATAATTTTGTAAAATTGTACTTTATACTTAAACGTACTAAAATGAAACTAAAAAGGTTATTTTTTATCGTCATTCTTGCAGCATCCCTGTTCACGATTGCTGCAACCCGGAAAAAAATTATAAATGTCTTGATAATTGGCGATTCCATCTCTATCGGGTATACCCCATTTGTTGAGCAAGCCCTTGCCCCGGATGTAAATATTGTACATAACCCAGGAAATGGAGGATCAACAGTAAGGGGTGTGGAAAAGATCGATGAATGGCTCGACAACAGGGAGTGGGATGTGATTCTGTTCAATTTTGGATTGCACGATCTCGTTCATAAAGATGAAAACAACAAATATGACGTGCAAAACGGGAAATTGTCTGTTCCATTGGAAGAATACGAAAGCAACCTGGAGATAATTGCTGCAAGGCTTCGAGAAACTACGGCAACTCTTCTTTTTGTAACCACTACCATGGTTCCTGAGAACTCTGCAGGCAGAAAAAGCGGTGATCCGGAAAAATACAATCAGGTGGCCCTGAAAGTAATGAAAAGAAATGGCATCGGAGTGGTCGATCTCTATACTCCATCCTTAACCATTCATCCGCAGAATTCGAAACCGGGGAATGTGCACTACACCCCTGAAGGATACAGTCAGCTTGCCACACATATTACTGAGGCCATAAAGCGGTCTGTTCAGTGAGCAGATGCCGGCAGCCTGGTTATCAATCATTTGAGGCATTTAAAAAATTACGGAATCAGATAGTCAGTTTTCTTCAAATATAAAATGCATGGAACGTAGATTTATGACTTTAATAGCTTTAATTGTAATGCTATGTGCTGTAACCCCGGTGTTGGCTGCAGGACAATTAGTTACTGAAGCGTCGGGTGCAGAAAGCGAATGGGTTTATCAGGGTCCGGATAGAAAGTTAGAGTATAGGAAAACGCCTGCAGGCGACAAGATTATGGACTTCTCACATGCCGGATATATGGGTGGAGGGGTAGCCCTTCCGGATGTCCCGGTAAAGAAAACCATAAGGCCTTCGGGAGGTGCCGATGATACTGGAACTATTCAGGAGGCGTTGGATGTAGTGTCTGCATTGCCGCTCGTGAATGGGTTTCGCGGAGCTGTTCTTCTGGTTCCGGGAGTATATACCTGTGCAAAACAGGTTTCAATACAGGCTGATGGTGTAGTTCTTAGAGGCAGTGGTGCCGGCGAGGGTGGCTCAATAATCAGAATGACCGGACCAAGGCATACGGCAGTAGTTGTGTCAAAAAATCGAAGCCTCACACTTTCATCCACACAAGCAGAAGGATTTATTCCCGCTGCAACAGTAATATCCACCAGCTATGTCCCATCAGGTGCGATTTCGATTGGGGTGGCAGATTCAAAAGGCTTTTCGACAGGCGACCTGGTAGAGATCAGAAAGCCGGTAACCCGGAAGTGGATCGAATTTATGGAGATGCATAACCTGGTCCGCGACGGAAATCCCCAAACCTGGATAAAGGAGGGAAGCACCATCAATACCTGCCGTGCCATTGCGTCTATAGAAGGGAACACCCTGACACTGGATGTGCCGTTGTCTGATTCATTTGATTCGCGGTTTGCGGAACAAGGCGGAATTGCAGTGGTGAAAGTAAGACAGGAAAACTGGATATTCCGGGCAGGTGTTGAAAATCTGCGTATACAGGCTCCGCCCATGGAAACCACCCACGAGCAGGCTCTTTACAGTGCCTTGCGCATATACGGACAGGATTGCTGGGCAAAATCCCTGCTGATTGAAGAGACAATGAACAGCGTGGGAGCTGGTGGACGCCGGATTACCCTGGAGGAGGTGAAAGTTACGAGAACCGTTCCCAATGTCGGCGCATCAAAACCCGCAGAGTTCGCCCCCAATGCCAGTCAGATCCTGATGAACCGCTGTTCAAGTCATGGCGACAACATCTGGCATGCTGCAACAGGTTCCGGGATAGCCGGACCCATTGTGCTGCTCAATTGCATGTTTACCGGAAACGGGCGTGCAGAAGGCCATCAGCGGTGGACGACCGGCATTTTGGCCGACAACTGCCAGGTTCCCGACGGGGGCATCGACTTCAAGAACCGTGGTTCCATGGGCTCCGGGCACGGGTGGGGTACTGCATGGTCTGTAGCCTGGAATTGCGTGGCTAAGAACTATGTGGTACAACAGCCACCTGGTTCGTACAACTGGATGATTGGCTGCACAGGAGCCAACCTGCCAACCCCGCGGCCTTTTGACCGCTCCCCTGCCCTGCCGCTGGGAGTCTCTGATTCCCCTGACAAAAAAGTTAATCCGTCAAGTCTTTACCTTACCCAGCTGGAAGAAAGACTGGGCAGGCAAGCCCTCAGAAATATCGGCTATTAAATTTCGTAGCCCGGCAATCACTTATAAATATCATCATAATACTTTAAGACCACCAACAGAGTTACGCATGCAAAAAGCAATAAAAATAATGGCACTCGCGGTTACAGTATCTTGCAGTGTATTAAAGGCTGAGTCACAAACCACTCAACTGGTATATTACAATAACAACAAGGAGCTTGTCTACAAATCTGACGCGAAGGGAAACCAAATCCCCGATTTCAGCCACGTCGGCTACAGAAACGGTGAATATCCCATACCCTCCTGTCCGGTTGTGGTCACCCTCCATCCGGTACAGGGAGATAACCTGTCGCAAATACAGACGGCCCTTCAGCAGGTAGAAGCACGTCAGCCCGATGCCAATGGTCTCCGTGGGGCAGTTCTGCTGAAAGCAGGCAGATATCCCGTAAACGGTACCATCTTCATAAAAGCCGGAGGGGTAGTACTTTTAGGCGAGGGAGCCGGACAAGCCGGCACCCAGCTCGTGGCCACCCTCAGGGAAAAGCATGATTTCATACAGTTTCGTGGCAGCGGAAGTGCCAGCGCGATAAATGCCTCCGCCAAAAAGGTAAAGGGCTACGTTCCCATTGGGGCTACTGCCGTAGTGGTGGAAAGCGGGCATGAGTTCTCTGCCGGCGACGGGATATTTTTCGAGCGGCGCCCCAACCAGAAGTGGATCGAATTGCTGGGGATGCACCTGTTGACAAAAACCGATCCGGAAGACACCAACTGGACCCCAGCGGGGTATGTGGTAAGGTATAAAAGGAAAGTAACCGCAGTTAAAGGCGATACCATTCTGATGGATGCCCCGGTTGTCGATCCCGTGGATCCAGAATACGCAGAAGCCTGGCTGATGAAGTACAGCTGGAATGGGAAAATTGAACATGTGGGAATAGAAAACCTCCGGATCATTTCTGAGTTTTCGGGTCAGGATGATGAAAACCACGGTTGGAATGCCATAAAATTCGACAATGTGGAGAATGGCTGGGTGAGAAACATAGAAGCCTTCCATTTTGGCAACGGAGCCGTGAACATAGGAGGCGGGGCCTCTCACATATCGGTACTGGACAGTAAAAGTCTCGACCCGGTATCACAAACCACCGGAGGCAGAAAATACTCGTTCAGCGTGGATGGCCAGAGAAACCTGGTAAAGAATTGTTTCACCCGCGGAGGAAGACATGATTATGTGACCGGTTCAAAGACTGCCGGACCCAACGTTTTTGTGGAAAGCACCGCTGTGGATCAGAAGTCGGATATTGGACCACACCATCGCTGGGCAACCGGACTGCTTTTCGACAACATCGCCGGTGATGGACAGATGAACGTACAGAATCGGTTAAACTCCGGGTCAGGGCACGGGTGGGCTGGAGCACAGACCCTCTTTTATAACTCTGTGGCAAAAAGCATGGTCGTGCAAGATCCACCCGGAGACCATGTCAACTGGGCAATAGGGGTTAAAACCACAGGAAACAGCTCCCTCAATAACGGGAAATACCCGGATGGCTATTTTGAATCGCACGGAACATTTGTGGTGCCAGCCAATTTGTATGAAGCCCAGCTTGCCCTCCGGCTCAAACATAAAAAGTCTCCGCCGGAGAAACCGGGTAACCTGAGGGGAGAAAGGAGTGGAAGTCGTTCTGTTTTACTATCCTGGCAGGACAATTCAGCGGAGGAATATGCATTCATCATTGAACAATCAAATGATAATGGAATTACCTGGACAGTCGCGGGGAGGGTTTCTCCTGATGTGACTGCCTTTGAAGCGGAAAACCTGATGCCTGGAGTTAGCAGCCTGTTCAGGGTGAAAGCTAAAAATGCCTACGGGGACTCTCCCTATTCAGAAACCTTTCAATATTCTGATTCCGACGGAATCACCAGCGCAAACCACAACTCTTCTAACCATCCGGTAGAACTGCGGGTTTATCCCAATCCTGTATCAGGAAATGCCTCGGTAACATTCAGTCTGAACAAGGCAGAATCTGTAAAGCTGGCGCTTTACGACATCCTGGGTAGTGAACACAGTACCCTCTTCGGAGGCTACCTGAATGAAGGATTACATCATTTTGGCCTACACCTCGGAGACAAAAAAGCCGGATTCTACATCATTCGTCTTCTCGCTCAGGAAAGTACCGGAAGCAAAATAATTTCTCTGAATTAAAAACCACTAATAATAATCAATATGAACATTGCTTTACTGATGAAAAAAGTTTATGCCCCTTTCGTGCTGATGGTTCTCTTTACAGCATGCCAGGGAGGTGGAGAGATACAGGAGAAGAGTGAACCTGTATGGGAAAACGACATATATTCAAGGATAGGGATTGCGCCGGTAGGAGGAGGGTTTGCCATGGAGGATTACTGGGTCTGGGGAAGTTCGGTGGTCAGGGGTGACGATAGCCTCTACCACATATATGTATCGCGGTGGCCAAAAAATCTGCCCTTTCACCCGGGCTGGATGGTAGCCTCCGAAATAGTTCATGCTGTATCGGAAACCCCTGAGGGGCCTTACCAGTTTAGCGACGTCGCCCTGCCTGCCAGGGGACCTGAATACTGGGACGGGCGTTCGACCCACAACCCAAGGATACTGAGGCATAAAGACCTTTATGTGCTGTTCTATATGGGATCTACCCATCCTTATGCTGAGATTGACAATCCTGACACACTCAACCTCAGTTCGCCCTATGCGACACTGGCCAGAGCTAACAAAAGGATTGGGATAGCCACTTCAAAAAGCCCCTTCGGTCCCTGGGAAAGAAGGGATGACCCCGTTCTCGATACCCGTCCCGGAACCTTCTACAGCTTTCTGACATCGAATCCGGCTCCCTGGATTGAGGAGGACGGAACCACAACCCTGATATTCAAATCAAGGCAATACAAGGACGGCTTTCCCTTTCAAAGCCACATGATGATCGGCGTGGCCAAAGCAAAGTCATTTGAAGGCCCCTACCAGGTGCATCCTGAACCCATATTTGGGATTGACAAAATGGGCGAAATCGAGGATCCGTTCTTATGGAAGGATGATCAGGGGTTTCACATGATAGCCAAGGACCAGAGGGGGACACTGACCGGTGAATGGCACGATGGGGTATTGGCACACTCAACTGATGCCATCACCTGGGTGCCCGACAAGTCACCTCATGCTTATTCACGACTCATCAAATGGAGTGACGGGCAGGAAATCCGGATGGGCCAGCTGGAACGTGCTTTCCTGCTGATTGAGGATGGAAAATTGACCCATCTCTTTTTTGCAACAATGGACGGCCCGGGAGGTTTCAACAATTCAACCAGGTCGTGGAATATGGTCCTGCCTCTTGAATAATCAATCTTCAGCCGCCTGTGTTTTGAGTTCGGTGATATACTCCGTAGGTGTCTTCCCGAACTGACGTTTAAAGCTTTGTGTAAAGCATTCATCCTAAATCACCCACGTTTACCAGAGGACCTAATACCCTACTGGGATTTTGATGCACCCGGGATTCCGGATGAACCCCGTGATGCATCCGCCGCGGCCATCACCGCATCGGCACTATACGAGCTGAGTACCTATTCGAGTGAAAAACAGCTTTACAATAAGAAAGCGGACATTATCATAAAGAACCTGGCCTCCGGCTATCTTGCAGAAAAGGGTACCAACAGGGGTTTTATCCTGCTCCACAGTACGGGCTCTGCGCCATCCAACAGCGAAGTGGACGTGCCCCTGATTTACAGCGATTATTACTTCCTTGAAGCCCTTGTCCGCTCAAAGCGGCTGGAGAGCGGGAAGCCGGTTGTTTAAATGTCAGGCCGGCCTGGGATCAAACCCTGGTATAGTCTTTTTAATATCATTGGCTTTGCCCGGATACATGGGGCTGCGGGGCGAGCTGCCTGCCTTGTCAGGAATATTTTCTGAAAAAGAGTATGGGAATTAAAGGGACTGGTACTCATTAAAGAAAGTGCAGCTGACAGCGGGGTTTTGTCCATTTTCAGGAGGAAATGGATTTCGGTTTATTAAAAAACAATTTCGCAAAGAATTTGTTTCTACCTTTGAAAGAGATAATAAAAAGTCGGGGTATCCGGATATTAAATATTTTCGTTATGCCAATATTTATGGATCGTCACGATGTTTCTGATGCTGTTACTGCCGAAATCGTTGCCCAAATCCACCTTGAAGATTTGAAAATTCAGCACAAATATGGTTGCCGCGGATTAACGTATTGGTTCGACGATTCCAGGAAAACAGCATTTTGTTTGATTGAAGCACCCAACAAAAACGCAATTGTTGAGATGCACAACCATGCCCATGGCGAAGTGCCTCACCAAATTATCGAAGTGGATCCAACTATTGTGGAGTCGTTTCTGGGCAGAATCGAAGATCCGGAAAAAGCGCAAAACACTGATTTAAATATTATCAACGATCCGGCTTTCAGAACAATTATGGTGGTCACTTTTGAGCCTCATTCCTTCCGGGAAATTGATCCAACATCCGGTATCTCAATTATGCAAAAGGTTTACAAACGGATCATTTCAATTCTGAAATCGTTTGATGGCAATGTTGTTCAGCAAAACGAAGATGGATTTTTAATTTCATTTAGAACTGTAACCAAAGCAGTTCTATGTGCTTTGGAAATTCAGGAGATTAATAAAGCTTTCAAAGCCCGAAATCAAATTAAATACACAGAATTAAGTATCGGCTTGCAATCTGGTGTTCCGGTAACCGAAAAAAAATCAATCTTTGAAGATACCATTAAATCGGCCCAACGGATGGGGTTTATTTCCCTTGCCGAAATTGTTATTTCTGCTGAAGTGCAACATTTATACGAAAGCGAGAATCCGGGCATGGTTCTGGACCGAAACAAAATACACATTCTAACTCCGGTGCAGGAGAAATTCATCAATCGTTTTATGGAGTTCACCGAAAAAGAGTGGCAAAACAGCGAACTGAAAGTTGAGGATTTCGGGAAAAATATAGGAATCAGCAAATCAAAACTTTACCGCGAACTGATGGGGTTAACCGGGAAGTCACCAAATGCTTTTTTATTTCATTTCAGGCTGCGCAAATCATTACAACTACTGCAAAAGCAAAAAGGGAATATATCAGAAGTAGCCTACAACTCCGGATTTAACAGCCCTTCCTATTATGCAAAATGTTTCCGTAAGAAATATGGAATTATGCCGTCTGAATTAGTGCAGCAATAAACATCCGGGGAGTTGGATCATTATTTCCCATGAACCAAAAATACCCGAAGAAGATCCAAATGTGTTAGTGAATGATGATTACTTGCCGTATATTTGATTATTGAGATTTTAAGGTATTTTATACTGAAAACAATTTGTATTCACACTTTTAAAAATGACAAGTATGATATCTGCACAAACAATGCCCGTTGAAACAAAATCACTTTTCGAAAGATTAGGCGGAACATCAGGCATTACAGCCATTGTTGATGATGTGATTGAAGCACACATGTGCAATCCCGCAATAAATGTACGGTTTATACCTTACAAGGAGATGCCGGAGCGATTGTCAAAAATCAGGCAACATACGATTGATTTTTTCAGCGCGGGCAGCGGTGGCCCGGTAGAATACAAAGGCAGGGATATGCCGACAACACATAAGGGAATGAATATCAGTGCCGCAGAATATATGCATGTAACTGACGATATCATGGGAGTCCTCGAAAAACATTATATTGACGATGAGACTAAAAAAGATGTGCTTGCCATTCTCTGGTCGCTAAAAGAGACAATTATGGCTAAATAGCTTTATTGCTATTGCTTTAATTGGATGCAGCAATAGCGCTTAGCAAATGTCATCCATAACAAAAATAGGAGGAACAAAAATGAAAATCGCAAAAGAAAACATAGAAGTTAAAATGCAAATTCCGGGTGCGGTTGTCCGTCAACACACAGATTTTGGTGATGCAACCGGTCTTGGTAAAATCAGCGGTGAGTTTTTCAGCCTTTCCGCAGGAGTAGATACCACCCCGCTTTTCATCGGACTTGAAGGAAACCTTTGCCAATGTCCGCACTGGGGTTACGTTTTGAGTGGCCGGATTACAACAACCGATAGCCAGGGTAATCAGGAAACTGTCAACCCAAACGATTTGTTTTTCTGGCCACCCGGGCATAATGTTAAGGTCGATGCTGACGCAGAGATCATAATGTTCAGTCCTCAGCATGAGCATAGTCTGGTAATTAATCACATGATCGAGAAAACCAAAGACTAAGCTCATTATAAATTTCCCGCCGGTATTTCCTGATATCGGTATTCCTCGAACTCATCAC
>CAYMXK010000037.1:0-4971 GCA_964393915.1 uncultured Prolixibacteraceae bacterium | reverse complement strand
GATCGAGAAAACTAAAGACTAAGCTCTACGAATATTCCCTGCGGCACCTTTGGCAGGCTGATTCCGGTATTCTTCGCGTGTTACGCTGAAATGGTTGCTTTTCCCATTATATAGCCTCGTTTCAGACTTATGCCCGTGAGTACCGGATTCATTTTTTGGCTTCCCCGTGTGCATAGACCGCCCAATCCAACCTGCCACTTTTCAATACCTCAGACGCTTCCAAGCCGCATAAGCGATTTTCATCTCCCTTGTAGAAATATTCGCTTAACAAAACTGCACAATCAGAATGTGAAGCTCCAACCCATGAAAGGACAAAGTCTTCGCTTCATTAATAAAATTTTGCTTATTTTTAAGTTTTTTAAAAGCAAATGACATTAACTACAGAAAACATACTATTAATTGGTTCAATTCTCCTGTTTATTTCATTGATCGCAGGAAAAACATCCTATAAATTCGGTGTTCCGGTATTGATCTTCTTTTTAGCCATTGGAATGTTAGCCGGCTCAGACGGAATTGGAGGTATTTATTTTGATAATCCCAAAACAGCTCAATTTATTGGAATTGTGGCATTAAATTTTATTCTGTTCTCCGGTGGACTTGATACGGACTGGCAATCGGTAAAACCGGTTTTATGGCAGGGAATTACTCTTTCAACAGTTGGTGTACTGCTTACAGCCTTTTCGCTGGGCATATTTGTTTGGCTGATAACTGATTTTACAATTTATGAAGGATTGTTGCTGGGCTCCATAGTATCATCAACCGATTCTGCAGCTGTTTTCTCCATTCTGCGTTCGAAAAGCGTGGCTTTAAAAAGTAATTTACGACCTGCCCTGGAGCTGGAAAGTGGCAGTAATGATCCAATGGCCTATATCCTGACAATAGTTTTTACCGGATTGGTAATCAATCAGAATTCAGGTTTTTGGGAGATTTTACCAATGTTTTTAAGACAGTTGCTCATTGGGGGGATTTTAGGGTTCGCCTTCGGGAAAATTGGTTCACTTGTAATCAACAGGATCAGACTTGATTACGAAGGTTTATATATCGTATTGGTTATTGCCATTATGTTTTTTAGTTTTTCAGCAACCGATTTTATTGGCGGAAATGGTTTTCTTGCTGTGTATATTGCAGCAGTTTATTTAGGTAACCAGGAACTGATACACAAGAAGAAAATATTAAAATCATTTGACAGTTTTGCCTGGCTGATGCAGATTATTTTGTTTTTAACCTTAGGACTCCTGGTTTTCCCTAAACAAATTATACCCGTAATTGGCATTGGATTAGTTATTTCAATTTTTCTTATTCTTGTTGCTCGTCCGTTAAGCGTGTTTATCAGTCTTATGGCTTTTAAAGTTCAGCTGCGTAGTCGAATCTTCATATCATGGGTCGGACTGAGAGGGGCGGTCCCTATAGTATTTGCCACATATCCATTAATTGCCGGTGCAGAAAAAGCTGGTATGATTTTCAATATTGTCTTTTTCATTTCTATTACATCCGTGATAATACAAGGAACAACTCTTACCCTGGTAGCCAAATGGTTACATCTTACCTTGCCTGAAAATCTTAAGCCGAGAAAACAAACCGATATAGAATTGAACGATGTCATTAAGTCAATTTTGAAACAAATTATTATCCCTGAGAATTGTTCAGTAATCGGAAAACAGATTGTTCAGCTCGGAATGCCAAAGAATACGTGGATTTCGTTCATTCAGCGAGACAATAAATACATTACCCCTACAGGATCAACAATTATAATGAGCAATGACAAATTGTACGTTTTGTCTGAAAATGAAGAGTCATTGGAAAAAGTTTTTGAATGTCTTGGGATTAATAAAAATCAACTGAAATAGAATAAAACTGCAACAGTTAGGGGATTGCCTCTTTTCGCCGCTATACGGCTTGTTGTGGGGGTAAGGAGAATACCTCTTCTACCATACTGTCACCGCTATGCGGCTTTTTGTAGGGTGAGGAGAATATCGCATCTACCATACTGTCACCGCTATGCGGCTTTCAGCCGTGTAACGGCGATACTATGGTAGCATAATTATTATGCAACATACCAACAAACCCAAAAGCCGCATAGCGGCGATATTATGGTTGATAATATGCGTGAAAGATGTAACTATTTTCTGAAATTATATAACTAAAATTGCTGATAAATGCCCACCTTCGATTTTTAAAGAATACAAATTATTCGTATTTTGTATGTTTCTTTTTTTATGGCATTTTTCAATATGAATAAATGGGGTTCATTTTTAAAACGAATGGTCAGGGTAATCTTATGGGTTACTTTCGGTATTGTGATGCTGTTTATTCTCGTTGTCCTGCTTATCCGGATTCCTTCCGTTCAAAACAAAATAGTAGATTATGCCACTTCTTATGTTAGCAATAAAACCCAAACAAAGGTCGAAATTGAAAATGTCGGCATCTCATTCCCCAAAGCGGTTGTTCTGGAAGGAGTTTACCTGGAAGACACCCAGGCGGATACTTTGCTTTATGCCGGAAAAGTGAAAATTGATATGGCGCTATACGCATTATTATCCTCCACAATAGACATTGGTTCATTTACGCTCGAAGACGCTACCATCAGACTCTACAGCACCCAAACCGATCCGCTGTTCAACTATAATTTCCTGATCTCTGCTTTCGGCGATACTGCCAAAAAGGTGGTTGAAACTACACCAACTCCTTCCAAATGGTCATTCAGCCTCGAAAAAATAAACCTGAAAAACGTAAGGTTCACCTACAACGATCTGTATGGCGGAATGAAAGTATTTGCGGAAATAACAAAGGCGAATGCCAGGGTTGGGGAGATCGCTCCCAAAAAATCCATATATGCATTTAATGAATTGCTATTGAGCGGATTGACCGTGGCAGTGCAAACAAGTGAACAGGAAAAAACACAAACAAAAAGTCAGGAAAACACCCTGCCAATAATATCCGCCAAAAAACTTCAGATTAGCAACTCTTCGGTAAACTATAGAGATTCAGTCAATTATCTGTCTGTTGTTTCAGTTATTGATCAATTGGAGCTTGCAGATGCAGTAATCGATGTGGAAAGTGAGTTATTGGTTTTTGACCGTTTGAACTTATCGAAAAGCGATATACAATACCATAACTTCGAGCCGGAGTTTTTATCCGATTCTTTGGTCACAGATTCAGGTTCATCTTCAGAAAACAATTGGAAAGTCACAGTAAATCGGATAAACATGCCCGATAATGTATTTACTTACAGGGTTGAAGCTATTCCTGAAACAAAAAATGAATTTAACCCGGGCCATATGGAATTTGAACACTTCACGCTAGCCGCAAACGATTTTTATTATGAAAAGGATCTTATAAAAATATCTGTAAATGAATTCAGCGCCATTGATCAGAATGGATTTGTAATCAACAGTCTGGAAACCGATTTTAGTATGGATCCGACTTCCATCACGGTGGATAAACTAAAGCTAAAAACTCCTTCCTCATCCATTGATGCCGATTTTTACGTTCAATATTACTCACTTGATTCATTTACTGTAGATTATGAATTCAGCAATCTGACCCTGGCCATGCGAAAGGTAAGCTTCATAAATCCGGATGCAATTTATTTCAGTGCAGATCTGGTCAATCAGCCATTCTTTACCAGCCTGACTAACATCACTACCCTTAGCGGAACGGTGAGCGGGCCGCTGAACAACCTGACTGGAAGAAACCTGGTTGTCAGTTCCGGTGAAAAAACAGTGCTGGAAACCGATTTCAGTATTGCCGGACTACCCGCTGTTAAGACAGCCACATACCATTTTCCCAACCTGAAAATAATTTCAGGGAAAGATGATCTTGAAATGCTGGCAGGCCCGTCAATTCCGGAAAACATTGAACTTCCGGAAAATATTAATATAGATGTCGCATTCAAAGGAAAAATCAGGGCATTTGAATCAATTATCGGTATAAACAGCAGTTATGGAGCCATTAACTTTGATGCACGTGTCGATCAGGAAGAAAATTTCCAGGGCAATATAAGTGTGGCCGGTTTTGAACTAGGACGGCTGCTTAAAGATACGCTCATGTATGGCCCTGTCTCCTTAACCGCCGAAGCAACGGGTCAGGGGCTTGACAGAAAAACGGTAATGGCCGATATCAAAGGCGAAGCAACGGAATTTTACCTCAACAGATACAAATACCAGAACCTGATCCTCGACGGAACCCTCTTTGGGCAGGAATTTTCGGGAAAAATTAATCTGAATGATGAGAATGCAGTATTCGATTTTGAAGGACTGGTGGGTATAAATCCCGGTCAGGAGTTTTATCAATTTCAGCTCGATGTGCAGGGGGCCAACCTCCAAAAACTTAATTTTACCGAAGAGGATATCAGGATTGGATTGGCTGTATCAGCCAATTTTGAAGGAAGAGCTGTTGATCAACTCTATGGCAAGATTGGAATAACTAACCTGAAAGTCGTTAAAGACGAAAAATTATATCTTCTCGATTCCATGCTTTTCACTTCTGTGAACGAACAGAATAAAAGTGAATTTATTCTAACCAGCGCCCTTATTGACGCAAAATATTCCGGCACAATTTCGCCGGCAGACATTTCGCCGGTGCTTAACCGTTTTATCAACAATTACTTCCCACTATCAGACGATACTGAGATGGAAACCGGGAGCAAACCATCTGAATTTAGTTTCGAAATACAGCTCCATAACCACCCTATCCTATCAGAAGTTCTTTTGCCACAGTTGAATGTGTTTCATCCCGGAATAATCCAGGGAAGTTTTAGCAGCGAAAATAACGACCTCAGGATACAAGCAACCATGAATAAGATAGTATATGGGTCTACCGACATTGCAGACCTGGTCATGGATGTAAAATCTGATGCTTCTGAAGTGAATTATTCGGTGTCGAGCAGCGCTGTTTCGAATGCCCAGATAAAACTGGATAACTTTCTGATTGACGGTAAACTAACAAATAACACCCTCTTTGCAGACCTCT
>CAYMXK010000036.1:18295-20760 GCA_964393915.1 uncultured Prolixibacteraceae bacterium | reverse complement strand
CCTGTCACGCCGTGGGTCGCGGGTTCGAGTCCCGTCCGCACCGCAAAAAGCAGTCTTTCAGGCTGCTTTTTTTTATATGTTTTGTACCTCTCCGTTTAAAATCAGGGTATCAATCAGATTTGAACCGTAACTATAGGGAAGAAATTCGAAACTGGGGATCTTTTTCGTTATAAACATATTGGCAATTTTTCCCCTGGCAATGCTTCCCAGCCGGTCGCTAATCCCCATGGCGTATGCGCCATTAATTGTGGACGCATTAATAACCTCCTCCGGCAACATATTCTGTTTGATGCATGCCAGAGAGCCGACAAAATTCATGTTTCCCGAAGGTGAAGAACCAGGATTAAAATCAGTGGCTAATGCAACAGGTAACCCGGCGTCAATTAGCCTGCGGGCAGGAGCATAGTGCATGTTCAGGAAAAATGAGGCACCAGGCAGAATTGTGGGCATTGTCTCACTTTGAAGGAGTATCTCTATTTCCTCATCTCCCACATATTCAAGATGGTCAACGCTCAAAGCATTGTACTTTACACCTACCTGCACGCCACCGGAGAATCCCATTTCATTGGCGTGCAGTTTAGGGCGCATCCCATATTTCATGCCTGCCAATAGAATACGATCAGTGTCTTCGGGAGTGAAATAACCATCTTCGCAAAAAACATCAATATAATCGGCCAGATCTTCTGATGCAACCTGTGGAATCATCTCATTTATAACAAGATCAACATAATCTCGTCTATTATTTCTGTATTCATAAGGAACGGCATGTGCACCCAGAAATGTTGCCCTGATGCAGACGGGAGAAGTTTGTCTGAGCCACTGGATGACCCGGAGCATCTTCAATTCATCATCGGGAGTCAGACCGTAACCGCTTTTTATTTCTATTGCACCTGTACCATGACGCATCATTTCCTGAATCCTTGCTAAGGCCTGTTCAAACAGTAATTCAGCAGGTGTATCATGCAACAGTCTGGCAGAATGGAGGATTCCGCCCCCCTGACTTGATATTTCCTGATAGGACAAACCTTTGATTCTTCCTTTAAATTCGCTTTCCCTGGAGCCGGCATACACAATATGCGTATGTGAGTCACACCAGGCCGGAAAAACAAGCCTGTCCCTGCAATCAATCTCCATCAGAAAATCATCCTCCAGTTGAATTCTGTTCATCTCCCGCATCGGACCAAAATCAGCGATAATTTCATCATCTATCAGAAGAAAAGAGTCTCTGATGGTATTCAATCCTGACATGTCTTTGCCTCTGACCAGTGCGACAGGGGATTCTTCTACCTGTACTAACTCCTTTATATTCTGAAGAAGGATCTGCATAGTTAAACGGCATGGGTTTACGCCAGTAAGTTACAAATTTAAAGTGAAAGCTTCCCTAATCATTTCCAAACTTTTTGGCACTGCAGTCAATGGGTCTTCATTACCCTCAAATTCAACGGAAATATATCCTTTATAACCAGCCTTCATGAATATCTCTGCCACTTTCTTATAATCGATGTCGAGGGTGTACCATTTACCGCCCCCAAAATATGTTTTCGCCTGAACAAGGAAGGTTTGAGGTGCCATCATTTCAAGCTGTTCATATTGTCGCTCCAAAAAGTTACCTGTATCTGAAGTAATTTGCAGCCAGGGAGAGTTTATCGCGTTAACAATACGCAGAACACCTTCGGCGGTGCGACCCAATCCCCAATGGTTCTCAAGACCCAGCACTACACCACACTTTTCAGCAACCGGCAGGCATTGTTCTATTGCATCGATAACCCATTCAAATCCCTGATCATCGGTATAACCTTCCAAAACAGGTTCTTTTCCCTGATTGGCCATAAACTCATCGAAAGACTCGATAGTGCGCCATCGTCCTGTATTTAGTCGCATGGTAGGAATACCCAATTGGTAAGCCAGTTCAATCTGGTGTATGGTTTTGGCAATTTCTGCATCCCTCTTGTCCTTCTCAGGAAAAACATATCCCTGGTGCGTACTGAATCCCATCAGGTCGAGACCGGCATGAAAAGCCCTGCGCTTTAGTGACTGCAAATAACTGTTTTCTTCGGATGCCATTTGTACAAGCAAAAATTCAATACCATCAAAACCCATTTCAGCAGCCTTATCGATACAATATTCGATAGGAACACTCTCTTTGGGGCCATTGAACTGCCAGAAGGAATAGGTGGAAACACCAATGCGGTTAGCAGGCCTTTGATAAAGCGTGGATAATTTGCTGGTGGCTGAAGTACATCCGGCCGACAGCATGCCAGCTCCTGCGGCCACAGCTGTGGCAGATTTCAGGAAATTTCTTCTGTTCTGTTCCATGTTTTTTTTGCTAATGTAACGATTTACCATAAAAAGAAGATGCTATTTTAAAAATTTTATAAAGTACCTGTGCATTATCTAAAACCCATTTTGCGTAAGCCGTATAGCGGCGACAATATGGTAGAACAGATGTGGCAGCACCCCAACGC
>CAYMXK010000036.1:6030-18195 GCA_964393915.1 uncultured Prolixibacteraceae bacterium | reverse complement strand
GTAAGCCGTATAGCGGCGACAATATGGTAGAACAGATGTGGCAGCACCCCAACGCGTTTGCCGCATAGCGGCGACAGTATTATAGAACAGATGTGGCAATCCCCCATCACGTTTGCCGCATAGCGGCGACAGTATTATAGAACAGATGTGGCAATACCCCATCACGTTAGCCGCATAGCGGCGACAGTATGATAGAACAGATGTGGCAGCACCCCAACGCGTTTGCCGCATAGCGGCGACAGTATTATAGAACAGATGTGGCAATCCCCCATCACGTTAGCCGCATAGCGGCGACAGTATGGTAGAAACTTTCGATAAACACCTTACCATGTACAATTGAGCTCGAATTTTTAGTGGACACAACTGAAGTCATATATTGAAATTTATATTAAACTTGCAAACGATAGGTATTTTTAGCAATATCATCCCATGAAACATAATTTTAGAACGTTAATTATTTACAGAAAACCACATGAGACAATTTTTATTAGCTATTATTCTGATTTTCTCCATTAACACGGGAGAAGCCCAAACGGCAAGGGAAAAAGGCCTGTCAACCATTACGCATGAATCGATAGAAGGACAACTTGAATTCCTTGCATCCGACTGGATGGAAGGGAGGGAAACCGGTTCGCGCGGGATATACATGGCTTCAGACTACCTTGCCTCTATGTTTAAAGTATATAATATTCAACCATTTGGCGATGAAATTACCATCATGCCAACAAGGGAGGAGATGAGAGAAGGAAAACGTCCGGTAACAAAAAAGAGTTACTTTCAAAACATTGCGTTAATCCGATATGAACCAGGTGATTTACAGGAACTTTCAGTCATTTCGAAAAGCGGACAGGCTGAGACTTCGGTGATTCTGGGTCATAAAGTTGATTTCCAGATACAAACAGGGACCACATCGATTTCGGGCAGGGCACCTCTCTTTTTTGCAGGCTACGGCATGTCGGAAAAAGATTACGATGAGTTCGCGCGTAAAGACGTAAAAGGCAAGGTAGTTGTATTGCTGGCCGGTTACCCGGGTCACAGGGACTCTACTTCAGCTGCCTATAGAAAGTTTAAACCAGCGACGCCTGTTTCCGGACGTTTCTCGCCAGAAAGAAACAAAATCATAAAAGCGGAAGAAATGGGAGCTGCCGCCGTTATCCTGGTAAACCCTGCAGCAAATCCGGCTTTAGGCTGGAATACAAATAATCCCTACCCTGTTAAAGGCGCTTATTATGAGGCGGATCAAAAACTATCCTCCTATTATGACAAGCGACTGATGCTTCATGGCGACACGCTTAGAGGAAATATTCCGGTTTTTGTCGTTACACAGCGGATAGCGAACCATATTATTGACGGCACGGGAGTTAATTTTATGGCATTTGAGCAGCGCGCCATGGAAACCATGCAGCCTGCTTCCATCGATTTAACCGGGAAAGAGGTGGAATGGAACTCATCGGTTAAGGCAGAGGTAATAAAATGCCGAAACGTGGTTGGCTACATTGAAGGTAAAAATGCCGGCGAATTCATCGTGGTTGGCGGGCATTATGACCATGTGGGCAAGTATGATGGCTGGATCTGGAATGGCGCAGACGACAACGGGTCAGGCACTGTCGGGGTGATGAGTCTTGCACGGGCATTTGCAGAATCGGGAGAGAAACCTGAAAAGTCAATTATTTTTGCCGCCTGGACAGGTGAAGAAATGGGACTCCATGGATCAAGGTACTTCGTTAATAATTTCCCTGAAAGCCAAAGGATAGCCTACAATCTCAATTTAGACATGCTTTCGCGAGATGAGGAAAATGATACGAAGAAGAATAAAATGAGTATGATGTACTTATCATCCACCCCCGGATTAAAAGAACTGACGGAAAGGAATATTCGTGATTTTGACATCAATCTGGATGTGGCCTACAGGCCATCGGCCATTCTATCAGGCGGGAGCGACCATGCGCCATTTGCCGCAGCCGGCATTCCCGTAACTTTTTTCTTTGCTGCTATGCATCCCGATTACCATCAGCCTTCTGATGAATTAAGCAAAATAAACTGGGGGAAGATGCTGAATATTATCCGTCTTGGGTATCTGAATGTTTGGGAATTGGCTAACAGCAACAAGTACCTGGAAAATAACCAATAGCAAGCTGAAAGGAAGAGAGAGGATGTTTTAAAAACCAATTTACCTTCTGGAAAATCTAATATCTGAAATAAAATACATTAAAAGATAGAGGCTGTATCAATAAGCTGATGCAGCCTCTGCCCTATATTTACCAACGCAGATCTGATTTCCAGACAGAAGCAACGTCCAGATTATTTTTTTCGATGTCAAGAAAATGCTTAAAGGTTCCAACTTTTAGTTCATAGGTAGCTGCCTCGTCACATACAACCATGGCCCGTTTATGCAACTGAAGTGCGCTGGCTGTCCACATCTGACTAATGCCTCCCTCTACCATATAGTGCAGTGCCCTTGACTTGCTGTGTCCGTTAACGACAACAAGAACTTCCCTCGAATCCATTACTGTACCAACCCCTACGGTTAATGCAAGAGTGGGAACCTTACTTATATCCCCTCCGAAAAAACGGGAGTTTACCAGTCGGGTGTCATAATTCAATTCCTTGTCACGGGTACGGCTAACCAGAGATGAACCGGGCTCATTAAAAGCAATGTGTCCATCAACTCCGACGCCACCAAGAAACAGGTCAATTCCGCCGGCCTTTGCAATTTTTTCTTCGTACTGTGCGCATTCAAACTTGAGATCCTTAGCCAAACCGTTAAGAATATTGACATTCTCCTTGCGTATATCTACGTGGCTGAAAAAGTTGGACCACATAAAGTAATGATAACTCTGCGGATGGTCAGGCGCCAAACCAACGTATTCATCCATATTGAAAGTGAGTACATTCTTAAAACTTACTTTTCCCAGTTTGTAAAGGGAAATCAGTTCATTGTAAACTCCCAGCGGTGAAGATCCGGTAGGCAAACCCAAGATGAAAGGTTTTTCGGGTACAGGGTTGAAAAGTTCAATTTTCCTGGCAATGTAGTTGGCAGTCCAACGTGCCATGTGATCGTAATCTGGCTGAATAACAAGTCTCATCTTTAATTTATTTAATAAATTACAAACTACTTAACAAAGCTATGGTTTTTTCGCCAAGTTCGCTCTTTTTGCAGATATGTTCAAGTATTTCTGTGACAAAGGTATTCTTTTCAAATGTTCCCCGAACTTTAATAAAATCCTGTTCCTTGGTTTGACTGTCACCGTCAGTGCCAAAACCGGTCATGGCACCTAATCTGAATTCTTTGCGTGCATCTTCGTACAGCATTTTATCCAATCCCACAACCGCATCCTTCCATTCCTTAACCAATAGAATAAGGTCGCCGGCTTCTACTTCGGATAGAGACTTTCCTAGATACTTTTCGAGTAATTCACTGGCCCAGCTCCACTCGTATTCATAATAAGAGGCATGAAGGTTTCTAAAAAAAGCTTCCGTTTTCGCGAGGGTGATGTCAGATTCTGTTTCCAATTGGCCAATCAAATTTTCTATCAGGCATTTCGGAGCAATCAATCCGCTGAGATCTATCCAACCACCCTTACCATATTCATTCTCCGGCTGAAGGCTTTCCCGAAGCTGCACCAGGTTCTCCGGCTTCATTTTTTCAATCCGGGAAATCACAGAATTACCGAGAAATTTGATAATGCCGAGTTCATAAAGCCGGATCCCACGGATTAACGAGGAGCGTGAAATAAAGGTGGTTTCCCAGGTATATATTTCTGTATTTTCTCCTGAAATTTTTCGGATTTGTTCCAGAATCTCCTTTCCGTTGATCATCCGCTGAATCGTATATGGGCTTAAAAGATTAAAATTGATGGGATCGAGCTGGTTTGGGTCCTTGCGCATATCACGCCGCGGCCATTTCATTGCATCCCTTATAGTGCCTATACTCCGGAGATTTACAGCAGGGGCAAGCCAGGACTCATCTTTGCTTTCGATAAGGTAAGAAAAGGGCATGTTTGAAGTGTCGGAATTTTTGTAATGCCGACCCATAACCAGGGTAAACGGCCCGATTTTCGCCGGCCATAGCAAATAGGAATCGCTGGTGGTTTTCGAACCCCGTTCAACAATTCCATGGTGTATGGGCCCCAGTTTGTACATATGGTTACTTTGGTTTGACCCGCTTCCGGCATTGGCAAATGAAAACATGCCTGCAATCAGCAACGTGGACTTGTGATGGGTTACGGTAAATGGTCCGGCGAAGACAGAACAGGCCTCGCCGTTAAAACCCTGGCAATTGGCAAAAAATACAGAATGTATTGCAGAATAGTGCTTGCTCAGTATGCATCCCTGACCGACAAAACAGTGGCTGATTACCGCATGATCACTTACCTCAGCCCCGGATGATATAATAAAGTTTTCTGCCACTACATTGTATCCGATCTTAACGGGATCGTATGCGTTACTGTTGATAGTCCCTTCTTTCAGCCTTGAAACACCGCATACATCGGCATATGCACCAATATGAACGTTTATAATCTGGCTGCAGTTTATAATCCTTACATGTTCCCCAATGAAGCCAGTCGAGGTTCGTATGCTTTCAGCATAATCCTTAATCATATACTCAACAGATGCAGGTAAATGTGCACGATGCCTGTAAAAGACCATCATATAGGCGAGTGGTGCAGAAAGGCGGTCATAGATCATCAGCTGTCTTCCGCCGGTTTCATCGAGAACATTCACCATAGTGCCGTTCCCAAAAGCGGATGCCCCTTCCATGAGAATCAGATCCACATTATCGATGATAACATAAGAGGAAATATCATAATTGGCGATATAATTTTTCACATTATTAATATACACCTGGTCACCCACCCTGCAATTATGAAGGTGAGTGCTGTATATGCCTGCCATTTTTTTTACCCCTCCTGCAAATTCCACAGGTTCAGAAAATTTTCCAAGAAATATGGTTCCTGTAAAGGTTGATCCAAAAATATTGGCTGCATTAAAATCGTGGGTTACCCATATATTCTCCCAGTTATCTGATTTACATGCCTGGTTTTCAAGAGTAGATTTCTCCTGTTGGTTTAAGTTCCGGTATTTTTCCATTGTATGTTAAATAAAGTTTGATAGCCTCGCCAGGAAGTCATTGTCAGCCCCCTCCACCGCCAACTCACATGACAAACCGCACTCTGCGGCAATATTCGTAAGTGTCTCAAAATCGACAAAGAGCCAGGGGAAGGTGGCTGTAATATTTTTTTTATAAGTTACAGTATAGGTCATTTCTCCATAGTAGTCGCCGGAGGCCAGATCAACCCATACAGATCCGTCCTCCTCTTCAAAAAGATAACTGATATCAGTTGAGTCGAGCAGAATTTGACCTTCTGGCGCCATAAGCGACCTGAGATGTTTTAACAACTTTTTCAGACCTTCGGTAGTACCAGCAATTCCGGCACCATTCATCAGCAATAAGATGGAATCAAATCTATCTGATTTAAATCTGTAGATATCTTCAAGGATAACCTTAGAAACCCCACGCTGGAGCATAACCCCAACAGCCAATTCAGATTTATCCAGAGCGGTAACATTGAATCCCCTTGCCTGCAGTTCGAGGGCATGGCTCCCAGCACCGGCTCCCACATCAAGAACCCTTCCCTGACAAAGATCAAGCGCTGTTTTTTCCAATTCAGGCATTTCACTAAACTCCCTGAAAAACCTGGCAGGGTCAATCTCTTCGTTTTCTGTGTAATTGCTATCTACATCCAGAAATTCTATATCGTTATCGAAATAGTAATTGTGTATGGCCTGGCCAATAGGATCCATAGTTATCATTTATTATGGCCGAAATTACCAGAATTTATGTATCCCTGGCACAAACAGACAGTTCAAATTTTTTATTTATCCTGAAGATTTAATGTACTGATATGTTAAACAGTTAAGCATTAATCAGTCTCATACAAAAAAAACTACACCCAATATGATACCGGGTGTAGTAGAGCGTTAAAATGGAAACAGATTTGTCAGAATCTGAACCCAATGGTTACGAGAACCTTGTTTATATTTTTATCAAATTTTGCCATTTCCGGAGCAGGATATTCATTGGTCAATGGCGACGGATATAAAAGGTTGTTATCGCTTGAAACACTGTACCTGTATGCCAGGTCCAAAAAGAATCCACCGCTTTTATATCCCAATCCGGCTGAGTATGTGTTGTAGTTGTTATCTGCATTGGGCTGAGTTGCTCCAAAGGCTTCAGAATTGAAAGCAGAAGGATAGTGTTCAAATCCGGCTCTAACGGAGAAAAGGTCTGTTAACCGGTACTCACCACCCAGGCGGATATTTCCTACGGCTCTGTACAACTCGGTTATGTCATCGTTTTGATTGATAAATTGGTCGTTATAAGTATCGTCCTTCAGGCGTGCCTTTCCAAAATTGAGGTACTCATAATCAAAACTGAGCAGGCCACGTTTGGCAAGAATCACAGCTCCGCTAAAAACTGCCTTAAACGGAGTTTCCAGATTGTATTCATAATCAAGAAAAGGTGACGACTCAGAATAATTTTCAGATCCATCGTCATAGGTTATGGAAGATTCCATCCATGTTTCAAAGTTATCTCTTAAGCTGTAAAATGTCGGAGAGTGAACGGCAAGGCCTAAACGGACTTCGTCTACTGGCCTGTATATTGCACCGATCTTAAGATTGTAACCCATGCCGGAGGTACGCAGGGCGCTTCCGAAACTAAACTCATTGAAATAGGGAATATTATTTTGCGCATCCCATTCACGCAGTAAAGTTGATTCTTTATAGTAGAGATCGGAAATTCCCAAAGACAAGCCAAGATACATCTTATGACTGAAATTCAGTCCCATTCCGAAGGTATATTCATCAATAACCCCAGAGTACCTGTAGCTTTTCCGCTGACTTTGTCCATATCCTGCATCCCTTATATCATGCCAGTATTCCTGGGTGTTCTCATCCTGGAGGAGCAAATCTGTTTTCCAGGCCAGCTCCTCATAAAAATCACTCCAATCGTTGTAATTGGCATTTTCGGCTATATAATCGAGGAAAGAGGAACCAGCCCTGGCTCCCTGGACCATCATTTTGGTGTTAAAATCATTGAGCCGGTTAAAGCCAATTCCAAAATTAATGTTCACAAGTCCGCTTTCACTATTTCCCCCGGCCTTAATTGCACCAACATAATTGATGTTACCAAGCCTGAAGCCATACCCGTAATCGTTGGTGACAGATCCCAAATAGCTGGCATCCACGTTTGTTCTTCCTATGTATGGGGTAAAAGCAAATTCTGCCGATCGGTATATGCCAAGTCCTGCCGGATTAATGGCCACCGCTGTAAAATCACCGCCAAGGGCTCCGAACGCGTTTCCCATTCCGCCAGCCCTGGCAGATCCTTCAATTCTGGTTGAAGAGTAGCGCAATGCATCTACAAAGTCCTGTGAACTGCCAAAGAAAGGCAGCAGGATTAATAATCCAAAGATCCGTAAGTTCTTATTCATGGCTTTAATATTATTATTCAATGAATAGCTAAAATTGAGAATAATCGTATAATGTTAACGTCTGCCGCTGTTGGATGAACCTCCGGAAGACCTGGAACCAGATGAACCGGAAGATGAACCGCCGCCGGAGCTATAGCTTCCGGAACTGGGTGAAGAGCTGCTTCTCGAAGGGGTCGAATACGAACCGCCTGACGAGGATGGTGCGGAGCTGCGGCTTGGTGTACTGTAAGTGCTTCTGCTTGATGGAGCTACAGTACGGCTGCTTCCCGAAGTAGTACCTGAAACACTGCTCCTGTTGTAGGTAGACGTTGACCTGTAGGTCTGCGTAGTGTTGGTGCTGGTAGGACGGGTATAAGTTGTTCCCGGCCTGGTTGCACTCTTTGTAACTGTTCCCTCACTTGAAGAAGACGGTCGTGTGGTACTTTGAACGTTATATGTTGAGCGGTTCACCGAACGCTGCTGATTATAACTGGGAGTATAGCCACTGTTAACGCCCGATTCCCGGATATTACCTGTAACCGGTCTGGCATAGGTACCCTGAGTTGTTACTGCACGGCGGGTGGTAGTAGCCGGTGACTGCAATGCATTATTCCCTGAGGCTGACGGCCTGCTATTATTAACAGAAGAGCCTTCACCACTGCTGCGGACAGCAGATGAGCTGGTGTAGCGGCTTCTGGTATTGGTAGATTCCGCTGGATCTCTGCGTAATTCGGTATGCGTTCTGTTATTTTCACCTGTTAGCGACGCAGATCCTTCACGTGCAGGTCTGCCCCCACCGGAAACACCAGATATTGAACCACTCCGGCGGCCATCAGATCCTGAATCAACCGTGCCGGATTGAGCACTCTTCAAGGGTGTCTGGTTTCTGGAAAAAGCTGACGTACCGGATGAACGCCCGTCGCGGCCATAAGCAGCACTTGTATTATATTCACGGCGTGGTTGGTACCTGTAATCTTCTCTGTCAATATATCTGACATTACCCCAATAGCCCCCGTAATAAGGTGAGTAGAAGCTTGAGTAGTAAGGATAACCACCCCATCCCCATGAACTGTAGTAGGGAGAGTAGTAATTATAGTAGGGATAACCATAACCGTAATATGGCCAACCAAAGGATCCCCAGGCCCAGCTGTTCCAGCCCCAACCGTAGTTGAATCCAAAACGGGAATAGGGATGATACCATGAATTCCAACCGTAATAATCGTAATAGTACGGATCATATCCAAAAGGCCGGTGGAATCTGTTTATTCGGTAACTGAAGTCCATGTCATCACCTTCAAAATAGTTGTTAATGACATATTTAACTTCATTTTCATCATAATAGATGGTTGTATCACTTTCAACAAGGTCCATCTGTTCCAGATTGTATAACTGAGCATCTGGATATGTGCCCGCATCCTCTCCATCGAAGATGTAATTGCTCATTGTTTTTGAACCCTCCTGGTTGTCTTTGATCTCGCTGATTATAATACGCTCACCGGATTTGGTTCTTAAATCCCTTTCCTGTTGATTAGTTTTATCTACTAATACGGGAGGAGGGACATCGCCTGGTGTAAAGTAAATGTCATCAACCCATGAGGTTGTGACATGCGACCCGGTACTACAAGCGCTGAATATCAACGCTAAAGCCGAAAATATGATCAATTTAGATTTCATAACACGTCCTCCTTTAATACTTTTTATCAATTTAATTTGCTTATTTTGCAGCATAAATTCACCTAATAGGTTGCAAATTTTATACCAAAGATAAGAAAATGGCTAAAGAATTAACTTCAAGGAGTGAAAATTACTCACAATGGTATCTGGATCTGGTCATGAAGGCCGATCTCGCAGAAAACTCGGCTGTTCGTGGCTGCATGGTAATAAAACCTTATGGCTATGCCATCTGGGAAAAAATGCAGGCCCAGCTCGACAAAATGTTTAAAGAAACAGGTCACGTAAACGCCTACTTCCCATTATTTATACCCAAATCCTTTTTCAGCAAAGAAGCTGCGCATGTTGAAGGGTTTGCCAAAGAGTGTGCCGTTGTTACCCATTACCGCCTGAAAAATGATCCTGATGGCAAAGGAGTGATAATTGATCCAGATGCAAAACTGGAAGAAGAGCTGATCATCAGACCCACATCCGAAACAATTATATGGAATACCTACCGCAACTGGATTCAGTCCCATCGCGACCTTCCTCTGCTCATTAACCAGTGGGCCAATGTGGTGCGCTGGGAAATGCGCACCCGGCTGTTCCTCCGCACGACAGAATTTCTATGGCAGGAAGGGCACACTGCCCATTCGACCCAGGAGGAGGCCATTGAGGAAACCATCAAAATCATCAACCTCTATGCAGAGTTTGCCGAAAGTTTCATGGCTATGCCGGTAGTAAAAGGGGTTAAATCGGAGAATGAACGATTCGCGGGTGCAATAGACACCTACACCATTGAGGCATTGATGCAGGATGGCAAAGCCCTGCAAAGCGGAACCTCCCATTTCCTGGGACAAAATTTTGCTAAAGCCTTTGATGTGATGTTTGCCAACAAGGAGGGTGTCCAGGAGTATGTATGGGCAACTTCGTGGGGTGTTTCCACCCGCCTTATGGGTGCACTGATCATGGCGCATTCCGATGACAATGGATTGGTTCTGCCACCTAAGCTTGCTCCGATTCATGTTGTCATTGTGCCTATCTATAAAAAGATGGAAGAACTCGCTGCAATTTCCGCCAAAGTGGATGAGATCATTCCTAAGCTGAAAGCACGGGGCATAACAGTTAAATACGACGACAACGACAACCGTAAACCGGGATGGAAATTTGCCGAATACGAACTGAAAGGAGTACCGGTACGCCTGGCAATGGGACCGCGTGATCTGGCAAACGGAACAGTGGAAGTGGCCCGGCGAGATACCCTGACGAAACAAATTATGCCTTTCGAAAATATTGATGAGGCAATTGAAAATCTCCTGGAAGAGATTCAGCAGAATATCTATCAGAAAGCACTCGATTTCAGAAACGAGAACATCAGAAAGGCAGATACCTGGGAAGAATTTTCCCAACTGATTGAATCCAAAGGTGGTTTTGTATCGGCGCATTGGGATGGAACCTCAGAAACAGAGCAACTTATCAAGGATAAGACCAAGGCTACTATCCGCTGTATTCCAATGGATGGAAAGCCTGAAGAAGGAAAATGTATTTACAGTGGCAAACCATCTGCCCGCCGCGTACTATTTGCATTAGCATATTAACGGCCTCATAAAAAATCACTATGGCAACAGATTAATACTCTGCCATAGTGAACTATCCAAAATTTTTATTGCAGACCTGAAATGTAGGGCAAAATCCTTACTTTAGTGGTTCAAAAACATTATCAGTTTATGAATACTAAAGAATACCGTGCTTCTTTGCTTGAGGCTTACGTGATAAAATCGAATGTAAAACAGCGGGTTTTCAGCAATACCGCCGAATCTTTTCTCATTCTCAAGAAAGTACTGATTCAACTGGAGAAGGATTACATCAAGGTGCTCCGTGGTCAGATTCCCGATAAAAACCTGCCTCATTACCAGGAGCGGGGTCCTTTTGAAATGGATTTCAAGATCGGGGGCGATCTACTTTTCTTTAGCATGCATTCCAATGTTTTTGAATTCGACAACAAACATCCGGTAAACAAGATCCCCTATGTATTGGATGACCCATTGAGGAGCTACTGCGGAATGATCATGATATACAACTTTCTGGCAGATTCATTTAAATACAACAGGTTAAACGACTTAGGATACCTTATTGCCCGCATATTCATTAATAAGGACAAACATTTCTTCGTCGAAGGTAAAAGGCAGTCCGGGGAATTGGTGAAAGATTTCGCAAACGATACAATTTCTCCCGGAATTCTTCGTGAAATTGTTGAGACCGCGATCGAATATTCCGTTTCCTTCGACCTTTTGGTACCCCCATATGAGCAGATTAAAATTGCCACTGTTGACCAGATGCAGGAAAAGATCAGCCACTCAAGGATTTCAACCGGCAAACGGGTTGGATTTACATTCAGAACCGACGACATCTAGACATTTTCAAACATGGATACAAGAAACATTATGGACAAATTAACTGATAGATTTATTTCGTATACAAAGATTCATACCACCTCTGATCCCGGAAGCACCACCTTTCCAAGTACCGGCAGGCAGAAACATTTTGCAGAAATCCTGGCCGGGGAACTTATTGAGATTGGTCTCAGCGATGTGGAGATCGATGAAAACGGATATGTGATGGCAACCCTCCCGGCTAACACAGAAGGTGAAATGCCGGTTGTTGGTTTTGTTGCCCATATGGATACGAGCCCCGACTTTTCAGGGGAGAATGTACAACCACAAATCATATGTAATTATAACGGCAAACCCCTGATCATCAATAAAGAAAAGGGGATTACTCTTGATCCTTCCGAATTTCCGGAACTGGAAAAATGCATTGGTCTTGACCTGATCACCACCGATGGAACAACATTGCTCGGAGCGGATGACAAAGCCGGAATTGCTGAAATCATTACCGCAATGGAGATCCTTGTTAATTCTACTGAGATTAAGCATGGCAAAATCAGAATATGTTTTACCCCGGATGAAGAGATCGGACATGGGGCAGATCATTTCGATGTGCAAAAATTTGGTGCCGACTTTGCCTATACTTTAGATGG
>CAYMXK010000036.1:0-5930 GCA_964393915.1 uncultured Prolixibacteraceae bacterium | reverse complement strand
TTCATCATCCGCGATCATGATGTGAAAAAATTTGTACAGAAAAAAGAGATGCTTTCAGGGATAGTAGATATGCTGAACAAAGAATATGGGAATTCTCCCATACAGCTTGAAATGGCAGACCAGTATTACAATATGCGGCAAAAAATTGAGCCTGTAATGTACGTGGTTGACCTGGCAAAGCAGGCGATGGCCGAAGCTGGCATTGAACCCAAAATAAAAGCCATTCGCGGAGGAACTGACGGTGCACGGCTTTCGTATATGGGCCTCCCCTGTCCCAACCTGTTTGCCGGAGGCATGAACTTCCACGGGCCCTACGAGTTTGTGCCTGTTCAGTATATGGAAAAAGCGGTAGAGGTAATTCTCAACATCTGCAAATTGGCTGCACAAATGAAACGATAACCATGATTAACCGGTTTACAGAATACATAGAGCAGAACCATCTCTTTCATCCGTCAGAGAAGATACTTCTGGCGGTAAGCGGTGGAATCGACTCCATGGTAATGTGGAAACTCTTTGACGAAACCCGTTTCGACTATTCAGTGATCCACTGCAACTTCCAACTGCGGGGAGAGGATTCTGACAAGGATGAATTAATGGTCCGCCGGATTGCAGCTGAAAGGGGAATTAAACTTTTTGTAAAGAAATTCGACACCCGCGAATATGCCTCTCTTACAGGCATCTCTATCGAAATGGCTGCCCGCGAGCTTCGGTATGCCTGGTTTGAAGAGATAAGAATGGCAGAAAATATTAACTTCATTGCAACAGCTCATCACCTAGACGATCTCCTTGAAACTTTTTTCATTAACCTGGTCAGAAAAACAGGTATAAAAGGACTCTCCGGCTTCAGGCCTAAAACGGGATACATCATCCGGCCCATGTTGTTCACCAACCGCAACGGCATCGTTGAGTGGGCCACCAGGCATGATGTGGAGTTTCGCACAGATACCACCAACAGCGAAATAATCTTTCAGCGAAACTATATCCGGCATCATGTAATTCCCGGACTGGAAAAGTTAAATCCTGCTTTCAGGAACAACTTAACAGCGACGATGGCCAATCTTCGCGACGTGGAACAGTTCTATATGACAGAGGTAACCCGCCAGATTAAAAAGATCAGCACCGGGGATAGCCAATTCCCTGAGATTTTGGTATCATCATTGCTGAAACTGCCTCACCCGAGGCAGGTGCTTTTTGAATGGATGAGCAAATATGGCTTCAATACGGCCACCTCCAATCAGGTTTTTGAAAGCCTCGACGGGGAACCCGGAAGACAGTTTTTTTCCAGGACCCACCGCTTGGTTATTGACCGCAACAAACTGATTTTAACGCCCATACCCGAAAGCTCAGGACAGCTCTTTTATATCGAAAAGGATGACCTTGAAATATTTGAGCCCATTCATCTGACCATTCAAACCATAGATATAAATTCCTTTGAGATTGATCCGGACCCCGGAATGGCATTCATAGACCTTGACAAACTTCAGTTTCCTTTGATCGTCCGGAAATGGAAAGCGGGAGAGTATTTTCAGCCCCTGGGCATGAAGGGGTTCAAAAAAATAAGCGATTTTTTTATTGACCAGAAATTATCTATCCCCGAAAAAGAGGAGACCTGGATAATATATAGTGGTAATAAGGTGGTTTGGATCGCAGGTTACCGGATTGATAACCGGTTCAGGATCAGCAGTGAAACCACCAATGCAATTTGCATCCAATTACATATTTAAGGAAAGTTCAGGAGCCTGCCAGTTCAACCGTTCCCGTTTGGCTTCAGCAATGCGCTTGATAAAAAGAATCGACATCCTGTTAAAGGCATCGGGTTGTTCCAGGTTGCAGCAGTGACCGCTGTCTCTGATAACCTTCAGTGTTGAGTTGATGTGTTTGCGCACCAGATCCATCACCATCGGCAGAAACATATGGTCTCTGTCGCCCATAAGGTAAAGGACAGGTGCGGAAGCCTCGCGGTGTAAAAATTCGTTGAGCTGCGATTTGATTTCGCGGGACATAAGCAACCACTTGCTGAATTCAGCCTTTCCCAACTTTACAGCCTCCCGGATAAACAGCTGCCTGGCCTGTGCACTTCTCCTCGAAGGCATTAAAATGAGTGCGTTAAGTTTGTAAAGCCACATATAGGGCAGTATCGAATTAAGCAGCATGGCCGTGTTAACCAGCACGTTGATTTTTTTATTGAACTGTACAACAGCCCCACCTAAAATAATGGATTCAGCGCGTCCGGGAACAAGTTTATCGATGGCCCTGATCACAATGCAGCCCAATGAGATACCTACAAAATGCGCTTTGTCAATTTTCAGATGATCCATGATTTCAATAACATCCACAGCAATTTCATCAAAACGGTATTGTTCTGCAGCACTATTGGTCATTTTCGATTTTCCATGTCCGCGAAGATCAATCAGCAATACATTGAAATGCTTTTTAAAATCGCGTAATTGCTTGAACCAAACCACATTGCTTCCACCTGCACCGTGTACAAAAACCACCCAGGTGGGTGAGTCGGCATGTAAAAAACTCTTATGGTATATCATATGTGACTACTTCCAAATATTTCTCAACTCCCAAAGAAAGAAATTTTTTGGGAATAAATCTTCAATAACCATACCATTCAGGATTATTTCACCATTCCGTAACCACTCATAAAAAAATATCAGAACAGATCCCCTGAATCCCCCTGATAAGAAAGCAGCCCCTACTCCATCCTCACGATTCGTGGATAAAAAAGTGCCAGTGTTTCAACCAGTTCTGACTGCGACTGCATGACACGGTGGATGTCCTTGTAGGCCTGCGGAGCTTCGTCGGTTCCTCCGCCAATGAGCTCCACATTCTGTTTTTGAAGATAATTTGCGAGGTCGGAAGCCTTAAAGGCAGCTTTGGCCTTGTTGCGTGACATTGCCCTTCCGGCACCATGTGCAGCAGAACAAAGGGAGCCTTCACTGCCCTTTCCTGCAACAATATATGCCGGACTGGCCATGGTTCCGGGAATTATACCCAGGTCGTTCCTGTTGGCCGGGGTTGCTCCTTTTCTGTGAATGATGAGATTACTGCCGTCGGGAAGCTGCTCTTTCCATGCAAAATTATGGTGGTTTTCAATCATGAGCAGCGGCTCCTCTGCCAAAGCCCTGGCAATCCTGTCATGCAGAAAATGGTGATTGGCTTTGGCGTAATCCCCTGCAAGCATCATAGACTGCCAGTACTCCTGGCCCTCCTCCTGATCAAGGTCGAGCCATGCCAGGCGCCCGGATTCTCCGGAGAGTCCAAGCTTATCCTGCGCCACACTTGTATAGTGGCGGCAAACTTCAGCACCAAAATTCCGGGAGCCGGAGTGGCTTAATACAGCCAGATAGCTCCCCGGGGCGAGGTTAAAGTGGCTGGTGGCTTCAGTAAGACGGAATTCACCAATGTCGACAAAATGGTTGCCATGACCCGACGAGCCCAATTGGGCCATAAAGTTCTTTTTAAGTCCCCGTAAGAATTTAATATCCCTGAATTCCCTGCGCTCAAATAGTTCATGGTCGCCTGAATCGGTGAATGCAGCATTTCCAAATCGTGTTTCCGTGAGGAGAATATTCTTGAGCCTGTCACGGTCACTGTCTATTGTGCTGGCAGAAACCGGGTATACAGACAGGCACATTCTGCAACCTATGTCCATTCCCACTCCATAGGGAATAACCGCGTTGAAGGCAGCCACTACAGCACCGATGGGAAGACCGTATCCCACGTGGGCGTCAGGCATTAACGCACCATCCACAGTGATGGGAAGTTTCATCGCAGTTTGCATTTGCTCAAAAGCCTCATCGTCGATGCCTTCGCGTCCAAACACCCGAAAGCCCTGAGGCTGCTTCCTGAAAACCGTTTGCCTGACCACCGGTTCGGTCTTTTGCATAAGCGCTTGTGCCAAAGGTTTCCAGACCGGATCGTTTCCGAACGCACCGGGCTGCTCCAGTACTTTTAGCAACATTTGCATAGCCTCCTCCTTTTGGTCGCGGCGATAATGAATTGCTGCCGTTTGAAGTGCAACCCGGATACTCTCTTCGCTTTGGTACCCCATTCTGCGGATTTGTCTGCCGCTTATTTTGAGTTTGTTCAAGTTAATACTTACTAATTTAAATTCTTCTTGTGAATCAATCATCCCAAATATAAGGAATCTGGTGTAATTTATTAACCCGGTTCCTAATTTGAAAAGATCATTATCAAAGCAAAATAACTTAAATTTATCCGTTCACTAAACAATGCCAGTTTTAAGAAATAATTCATTTGATGCACCCAGGATGAATTCATGGGGCATCGGAGATATTCCGGATTTTACAAAATCCAATAACTTTTGTAAAACATTATATAACAATACCCTTAATATGAATGAAAGCTACTTTCTTATTCTGATACTGATTCTGGCGATTTTAGCCATTATCGGGGGAACATCAAAACTGAGGATACATCCTTTCCTGGTTTTGCTCGCAGCCTCCTATTTTGTTGCAATCGGTGGAGGAATGCCTGCCGGAAAGGTTGCAGGGGTAATTGCCACAGGTTTTGGAAACCTGATGGCAAGTATTGGGCTGGTAATTGTTTTGGGGACCTTGCTGGGGGTTGTCCTTGAAAAATCGGGAGCTGCCATCAAGCTGGCCGAAATTATTACCAGGGTGGTGGGTCCCCGGTATCCGGCACTGGCGATGTCACTGATCGGATATATCGTTTCAATCCCGGTCTTCTGCGATTCGGCCTTTGTTATTTTAACCTCGGTAAGAAAGTCACTGGCCATGCGCACCAACAAATCACCTGTTGCCCTGTCAATAGCCCTGGCAACCGGGCTTTATGCCACCCATACCCTTGTTCCGCCAACACCGGGGCCGATCGCGGCTGCCGGAAACCTGGGACTGGAAAACCATCTGGGCCAGGTAATATTAATGGGTTTGGTGGTTGCTTTCGCAGCCATGCTTGCAGGATACCTGTGGGCACTTGCAATCGAAAAAAAGGAGTTTGCTGCAGAAGCTCCTTCTGATAACATTCTGATCGAGGAGAGTTCACGAAAAATGCCAGCCGGATGGAAGGCACTTTTACCTATCGGGTTGCCCATATTGCTGATAGGTTTCCGTTCTTTCGCCACATTTCCTTCCAGGCCTTTTGGTGAGGGTGCATTTTTCAATCTGCTTGACTTCACAGGGCACCCCATCAATGCCCTCGCCCTCGGTTTTATTTCTTCGCTTCTTTTGTTCCCAAAGTTTAACAGGGAAACGCTGACAGGATGGATCGGTGAAGGAATTACAGCAGCAGCGCCCATATTGCTGATTACAGGGGCAGGTGGCGCATTCGGGGCTGTGCTGAAAGAAACGCAGATAGCGGATACATTGGGGGCTATGCTTGCAGAATATCAACTGGGCATTTTCCTGCCCTTCGTAGTCGCAATGATTTTTAAATCAGCGCAAGGTTCGAGTACGGTCGCCCTGGTGGCTACATCGGCACTTATTGCTCCGATGCTTGCATCACTGGGGCTTGATTCTGTAAACGGAGCAACACTGGCCGTCATGGCTACGGGTGCAGGTGCAATGACCGTCTCGCATGCCAACGACAGCTATTTCTGGGTGGTAACTCAGTTCTCAGGAATGAGCGTTAGCACCGGGTATAAAACCCATACGATTGCCACCTTAATTCAAGGCATAACTGCCATGATCGTGGTTTGGGCGATGTCACTTGCGCTGTAATCTTTTTGGCGGCCGGCAAAGTTCATGCACTGTTCTTTTTCTCTGTCTGGTGTCCGATTATCGTAACTCTTGCTAATTTTGCCCCGCATCTTGTGTATTCTAAAATTTTAAAAAAGTTTGTATTAATGATCAAACTACCCGCATTCAGAGCCTTTATCTTCGATATGGACGGAGTGCTTATTGACAGTGAAAGTTTTTACTCCGAAATGGACAGAATCA
>CAYMXK010000035.1:0-20824 GCA_964393915.1 uncultured Prolixibacteraceae bacterium | reverse complement strand
ATTCTGAGCACTTTGGGTTCGTGGATTCTGGCCATGGGATTGGTTGTTATTATTTTTAATCTGGTGCGTGCTGCCCGTAAAGGACCGATTGCAGAGGCCAATCCATGGAAAGGGAAGACGCTTGAATGGACGATTCCTTCTCCTCCTCCGACTGAGAATTTCGAAGAGATACCAGTGATCGGTGAAAACGACGGGCCTTACAATTATGAATGATATAGCAAACTAAGCTGAACATGGAAAATTCTCATCAGGCTCACCATGAGCATTACGACGCGGAAGCCTCCAAAATTGGGATGTGGCTTTTTATTTTCACCGAATTGCTTCTGTTCGGAGGTATGTTTATCGTCTATTCGGTATACCGCTACCTCAACCCGGACGCATTTCACCTGGCAGGCGAAGAACTCAATACGCTGATTGGTGCCATCAATACGGTTATTTTGCTTGTAAGCAGTATGACAGTTGCCATGGCAACTACCGCCATCAGAAGAAACAATATCTGGCTGACCCAGCAATTATTGGGAGTAACCCTTATGCTGGCGATAGTTTTTCTGGTTAACAAATATTTTGAATGGGGATCGAAGTTCAGTCATGGAGTTTTTCCCGGATCAGAATATATGCTTTCAAATTACAGCGCGGGTGAAATACTTTTCTTCGGCCTCTATTTTGTAATGACCGGCCTGCATGCCATCCATATATTAGTTGGTATGGCTCTGATTATATGGACGATGAGTGAAGTTAAACAGCGTAAAATACATGCCGCAAAAACGGATTTGCTCGATAATAGCGGATTATACTGGCACCTCGTTGATATTATCTGGATTTTTCTTTTCCCGCTGTTTTATCTTATTCATTAAATTCTAACACTATGTCGAACGAAAAACATCATATCGTACCTTATTCCCTTTATGTAATAATATTGGTGGTATTGCTGGTCCTCACCTTTGCCTCCATTGCTGTCACCAACATTGAACTACGCGGTCTTACCGTTGCTGCAGCCCTCCTTTTTGCTGTTGTAAAAACATTCCTGGTACTTACTTATTTTATGCACCTGAAATACGATAAACCGTACATCGGGATTATGGTAGGATTGGTATTCCTTCTATTTCTGGTGGTAATTATCATAACCTTTTTGGATTATTTATACCGAGTTTAGCTATGTACAATACTGAAATAACGCAGGCCTCCAACTTTGTTAAAGGCGTCGATACAGCATTTCTTGTCACAGTAGGGATTTCATTTGTATTCCTTCTGGGTTTAACCACGGCAATGATATATTTTATATACCGGTATAACCAGAAGCGCCATCCCAAAGCTGTCCAGATTGAGGGCAATACAAAACTGGAGATCGTATGGACAGTCATACCCTTGATGCTGGTATTTGTTATGTTTTACTATGGCTGGGCAGGCTGGAAACCTATGGGAAATCCACCTAAGGATGCCATGGAGGTAACCGTAGTGGGCAGGATGTGGAATTTTCTTTTCGAATATGAAAACGGCCGTAAAACCGATACCTTGTATCTCCCTAAGGACAAAGCGGTAAAATTGAACCTGGTTTCGCTTGACGTGATCCACAGTGTCTATATACCTGCTTTCCGGGTAAAACAGGATATGGTTCCTGGCAAGGAAAATAATTTTATGTGGTTTATACCACAGAGAGAAGGCACCTTTGAGTTGTATTGCACCGAATATTGCGGTCTCAATCACTCATATATGTTCAATTATGTAAAAGTATTGGAAGACAGCCTGTTTAATATATGGTACACCGATACTACTGCAATGATTGCTTCTGCAGATATGGAATCTCCTACAGCAGCAGGGCGCAGAATTATGCAGAGCATTGGTTGCTTTGCCTGTCATTCACTCGACGGTTCGAAACTTATTGGACCCACATTTAAAGGGTTATATGGATCTGAACGGACGGTGACTACCGGCGGCAGCAAGCGGCAGGTGGTTGCTGATGATGAATATATCCGCAGTTCGATTTATGATCCGAACGACGATCTGGTCGAAGGATTTGGCCGGGGACTTATGCTTTCCTACCGCGGACAGTTATCAGAGGATGACATCATTTTAATCATTGAGTACCTCAAAACCGTGAATTAGCCGGAATGAGCATAAAAGATTTTTTTCAAATTGCCCGGGAGCTGGGCAAGATAAGAATATCACTGCCAGTGTCGCTATCGGCACTGGCAGGTTTTGTTTTATTGAACGGCCATCTGGGATTTTCCTCGTTTATGCTGGCTGTTGGGGTTTTCTTAATGTCCTGCGGATCAGCAACCATTAACCACATACAGGAGAGCGCCACCGACCGCCTGATGTCCCGGACCCGTTCCAGGCCGATTCCTTCGGGACGAATCTCTCTTGCCGGGGCATGGCTTGCAGCCTCCCTTTTCATTCTTTCGGGATCAATGATCCTGCTTGCCGGGTTTCCGGTGATGGCATTGGTTTTAAGTTGGGTTACACTTTTTTGGTACAACGGGTTATATACCCCGCTTAAGCGATTCACTGCTTTTGCAGTGATTCCGGGTTCCGTTACGGGGGCTCTCCCCCCGGTTATCGGATGGGCTGCTGCAGGTGGTGGTATTTTCGATATACAGATCCTCCTTGTGGCCACATTCTTTTTTATCGGTCAGATTCCTCATTTCTGGCTGCTGTTGCTGATGTTCGGGGACCAATACCATGAAGCCGGTCTCCCTACCCTCAACCAAATTTTCACACCTGCGCAAATCAAGCAGATTTCGTTTGCCTGGATACTCGCAACCATGGCGAGTGCATTCCTTGTGATTGGGTATGTGTTCACCAACAAAATTATTGTTCTGCTTATGCTGGGGTATGTTTTTTTTATGATCGTCAGTCTGGTTGTCAGGTTTCTCTTTCAGACTGAATTTAAACCGCTTGCGGCATTCTACAGGCTTAACTTTCTCTATTTGCTGATGATGATTCTGCTGATTGCAGAGGGTTTAATCAGGAGTTGACCATTTCGAACAATACCCCTTCACGCAAGGCATAGCTGGTTTGCATAATTCGTGAGATATGTGTGTTTTCAATAAAGGTGCGGCTCAGTATCATTGCCGGGACAATTAGTTCGGTGCGCACCGGATCCATTCCCCTCATCTGTACCCTGTCTTCGTGCGTTGATGCCATAATCCTGCCGTACACCCCGCTGAATTCAGGAAGTCCTATCTCTTTCCTTTTTCTGAATTTTTCCTCTGGCATAGATTCATCGATGATGTCGGCAAGGGTATTAAATGCGCCTGAACATCCAATTAGCGTTTTAACCCCATAACTCCTGCAGTTTTCCATCGCTTCATTATGAATCTCCTCAAAATAGTTGGAAAGATGCTCCGTTTCTTCCGGGGTGATCGGATCGGATATGGAAAAGGAATTAATAATCCTCGACATACCTGCCTGAAAGCTTCCTTTCCAATACATCGAGCCATTCTCACATATAATTATTTCGTTGCTGCCTCCTCCAATGTCCAGGATCGCAGCAGGTTCTTCAAGTGATCCCAGGGCCAGTCTGACACCATAATAGATGAGTGTGGCTTCCCTCTCACCATCAATTATTTCGGTTTCGAGACCCGTTGTTTCTTTTATGGCATTTGTAAATTGCTGCTGGTTTCCGGCATGCCGCACCGCAGAAGTGGCAATAATCCGTATTTTTTCAGCCTGCCACTGACGTGCAGTTGCCACTTGCCTTTGCAAAGCGGCCAAAGCCCGGTCAATGGCTTCTTCACTTATTACATTCTCAGTAATCCGGTGATCGCCCAGACGAACGTACTCTTTACCCTGGAACAGGATCTGCACACTCTTTTCTGCCAGTCCGGCTACAACGAGATTGCTTGTATTGGTGCCCAAATCAATTACTGCAACTATCATTCTTCCGGAAATAAATTGAATCTATAACGAAAATCAACGAAAAATGTTGTGAGGGATGTTTGTAAACATGCAGTACAAGCCAGTTTCCTGATGCACTAACCCTGGGAGAGATATCTTTGGCTGACCCATTGTTCATTGATGCTTATTCTTGCCCAGCCATTGCTTTCTTCAAAAACAAAGACCACTTCATCCTTTCCTATACTGCCGGTTTTTGCATAATCCGAACCAGGTCCCATCCTGATATTCAAAGAATTGGCTGTAACTATTGCTTTGGTGACAGGCAAGGTGAACCGGGATGAGATCCAATGCGACTGACTGGAACTTATTTTTAACCAGCCACTGTCTTCCTCATATACCCGCAGTACCGTACCAAACGTTACCGCGTCCCTGTCGAATGCTTTGGAACTGGATGATGTAGGTGCTATCCTTATATTGAGTAAACTTGCAGTGACGAATGCAAACCGGAGAACCGGCACCGGATTGGGAGTGGTAGTCCCTCCCGTTAGGGCCTTATGAAGCAGGGGCAGAAAATTGCTGATACAATCGGACTCCTTATTGCCTCCGAAAAAATTACTTCCCGGACAAGACTTTTTGTTTCGGTTGCTGTGGGTACGCTGACCTGTACTCAGGTCGAACCAATGGTGGTAGATAACAGAGTGGATATCTGCAGGCAGGTTAAATTTTGCCAGCAATGCTGAAGTTACCGTGACAATGGCATCTCTTTGCTCAATTGTCATCACATCACAGTTGAGATCGAAATTCCCAAAATTCTCGATACAAATGGAATTCGAATTCTGTCCGTAGATGCAGGCAGGTGTCATTTCAAGGTTTCTCCCGGTAAGGATGAAGCCGTCTGGGAAAATGGTGAAATGCTGGCCTATATCGCTCCATCCATTGTTGACAATATGGTGGTTCTTCATGGCCTGCTGCCGGTCGAAATGGTTGTTGCCGGCAAAATGGCTGCAATTCGGCAGATAGGTGTGGTGCTGCTGGATCCTGAGGATAGTGCGTGCTATACGGATATCTTTGATCCAGGTTTTGAACTCGTCAACAGTCATTTTTGTAAATCCGGATTTTGTTTCCATAAGCTGTTTTTTTTTAGTTGTGTATTGTTAATCAAATAGACTGAGATTGTCATATCCTGTTGGTTTGTATCAGGAATGAGCAAGTTACGAAAAAACAGACAAAATTGCCTTTATTTTTAAAATATTTTTGAAAAGAAGAATCGAGTCCGATTCATTACACATAAAACACGGATGAAACGACCATAGAACTTAACCACGAAGGGCACCAAGTATTTCACAAAGCACGCAAAGCGTTATATATGAGAACATTAAATTTGTGTTCCTTTGTGCTCACTTTGTGCTCTTTGTGGTTAAGAGTAGGTTGAAAATCCTTTTGGATGTCAGAAAAGGAACCTGATATCAAATCCTTTTTGCTGAAAGTAGCTTTTTGTTTTCTCCGGATGTTGGGTCGTTCCCAACATAAATCCGCCGCCACCTGACCCGCAGAGTTTGAGGTAGAAAGTGCCTGTCGAGAGTCCGTCGTCGACGAAATCGATAAAGTGGGAGGGAATCATTGGCGACAGAAACTGCATCTGGAAGGCTGAAATTACGGCAAATTCAGAACTGAATTCAATATAGTTGCCATTCAACAGGGAGTCGACCGCCTGCTGGATGGCTGGCAGGTAGACCTCGTCCACTGCACGCCGGAATTCCCAGTCCTGGTATTTTTCCAGGAACCAGGGCACAAGTTTCCCTGTTTTGCCGATGGATTTGGTATCGATTAAAAACAGCCCAGAATTTTCGGTAAGCTGAAAGGCGGACTTTTCGAGCGACCGGACCCTGCCCTCTTTTTCAATCAGAATGGGGGCGTTGGTCAAGGCAACCAGCGGATCTAGCCCTGAGCTGGTGCCATGAAAATATTTCTCAATGGCGGCCAGTTTATGGCGCACTTCAGAAATTGTCTGGTCTGTTGCTCCCTGCGCTTCGTAATTTTCGAAAAGTGCAGCCGTAAGGGCACCTGAGCTTCCAACCCCGTAACCCTGAGGTATGTTGGAGTTGAACCATAGTCCTGATTCTAAATCCTGCCGCAGTTTTCCGAGATCCAGGAACTGAAAATCATCAGTGCGCGATTCGAGATATTCAAGCAACGACCTGAGATTTTGGTTGGAGTCATGCGCAGTACCTGCATCCACAGAATCATCCTGTTGGCCGGGAAGCGCAAACGACCCGCCAAAAACAGGGTATGGCACAGCAAGTCCAACGGATCCCAGCAGAATGCCGTATTCGCCCAGCAGCAATATTTTAGATGGGTACGTAGAGACGCACTGCCGTGCGTCTTTACACCGTGCGTCTTTACACCGTGCGTCGATGGTAGAGACGCACGGCAGTGCGTCTTTATCTGGGAGACGCACACCGTGCGTCTTTACACCGTGCCGGGTGTCCACAGTGCGTCTATCACGTCTATCACCTCCGTGTGTCGATGGTAGAGACGCACGGCAGTGCGTCTCACCGTGCGTCTGCACCACCGCGCATCTATAACGCCCGCGCATCTGTACCATCGTGTATCTGTAAAGGCCCGGGGCCCATTCCATCGTCCATCCATCGTCCGTTTTCGCAGATGGCTGTTAGTTTATCATCGATCAGCGTTTTTACGGCATCGCGGTGTTCATGCGGGTAGATCAGCAATACGTTGGGGCCTGCATCCATGGTGAAGCATACCGGGGTTCCGGTAGTTTTTCTGAAGTCCCTGACCTCTTCGATGATCTTCAGTGACGAAGATTTCATCAGCATTCCATCGGGCGATGAGGTCATCAGCAGGCTGTGCAGGGTGAGTGCCTCGTTCTCGACAATGCCGGAAAATGCTTCGAAGTCGCCCTCCGCAATGGCCTTCAGCAATTGCGCAAGGTGGTCGTGGGCCTGCTGGTAGCGGGCAGTGGCGAAAGGGTGACTGTCCATGAGTGTATGCCCTGATGAACTGGAGACTGTTTTTTGTGCACTGCTTACCACCATGATGGCTACACCAGGTTGCTGAAACATGGGATGCACGGGGGTTGACAGGGGCGATGCAAATTCGTCGCTGCTGCCGGGGATGGAACCTGAAGCCCCCCATGAAACCCAGCCTCCATAGATGGACCTGGATGCGCTGCCTGATCCCAACCGGGCCAGCACCGAAGCGCGTTGCAGAAACTGTTCCCCGTTCAAACTACCATGGGTATGTTGCTGCTCCAGCCCGGCAAGGCACAACGCGAGGGCTGCCATCGATGAGGCAGAGGAGGCGATACCAGCAGAGTGGGGGAAAGTGTTGCTGCTCTCTGCTTTAAATCTGTATTCCGCCAAAAACGGCAGTTCGGGCAACAGCTTCTCCAGGAAGCCTTTTACCCTGTTCTCAAAGGAGGCAACCCGTTCTCCTTCAAAGCGATACTCCAGACTGACGGACGTCGCCTCCCTGGTATCGGGGGCAATAGGCCCTGCCCGGAAATGCGTTGTAGTAACCGCCTGACGCATCGTAATGCTTAGAGAAGGGTTGTTGGGCAACTGGTTGCCGTGCTTTCCCCAGTATTTCACCAGGGCAATATTGGATGGCGCCTGCCATGTGGTTTCGAATGCTGACATAAAAGATGTTTGATGATTCAATCTGCTTTAATCGCCATCAGGCAAACAAAGAGATGCTTTTTTGTCCAAAACAATTATCTGAATTAAAAGATTAAAACAGAAGTCGAAAAGTAGCGATAATCTTTTGTAAAAGATATGTATCAGGTCATAAAATAAGCAATCATGAAAGAAATATTTGCCTCTTCAGAGCCTCATTTCCTCCAGACTGAATATAGTATTCAACTTTTTCTCAGCAAAGTAACGGCGGATATAATCTTCTCCTTCCGTGGATGCAGCAAGGAAAAAATCGCCTCCCCAGGCGCCAAGAGATTTGATGGATCCCTCAAAATCAGGGAAGAGATGTGGCTTAACGGGTTCCTGTTGAAGCACTTTTCCGATGATTTGCTCGTGCTTTTGCATCAGCAGCGTAAAGTCGTGAAAATCTTTTGCGACAGACATCTGCAGGGTAATCTCACTGATGGCATCAATAGCGGTTGCAGGCACCGCGATTTCTGAAAATTTCTGAACGGCAGTTTTGCTGCTCTGTTTAATATTCTGATAGATTAGACATAGCTTATCGGCAAACGGAGGATTAAAGTCCGTTGCTTCCTGCCGGGGTTGCCCATTGTCGAGATGGTAGATAATGGGTGTATCTGACAGGGCAGCAGCAATATCATATCCCGATCCTCCAAAAATTCTGCGGTTCAGTTCATATGGATTTACCCCGGCCCACCGGCCAATATTGGCCAGCAGGGAGCTGCTCGAACCGATTCCCCATTCAGGGGGAAAATTCAGGGTGCTTGTTGCGGATGTGCTCCCGGAGTTTGCAAGAAACGACGGATTGAGGTTACGCGCTTCCTGCAAAATAAGTTGCAGCCTTCCGGCAAGTTCCGGATGGTCTGATTCCCTGATTTCGAATGTTGAGGGATCAAATTGCGCTGAAAACCATTTTTTATCGGGCAGTACTGCTTCCCACCGGAGCTCCGGGATCCCCGGAGATTGCACGACTTGCAGCGATTGTCCGTATTTCAGGGGAATGGAAAGCGCCCTGGCCCCTCTCAAAACAAGGTATTCACCTGAGATAAGCAGCTTGCCGTGTGCATACCAACTGGCCGGTTCAATGCTGGTTTTCTGCATCCGGATGGCGTAGTTGATGGATGAACATTTCGACGGCAGCATGCGAAACAGGCTTGCCGGCAAAGTGGTTGCGTGCGGCGGACTCTTCATCAGGAGTGGCATTGAGTTGATTCAGGATGTTGGGGAGGTGCATTTTCATGTGTCCCTGCTGGATGCCGGAAGTGATCAGCGCCGACACCGCACTGAAGTTATTGGCCAGTCCGGCCGCTGCAGCAATCATCATCAACTCACCCGCCCCCGGATTTCCAAGGATCGCGAGGGCAAGTTTTGCCTGGGGATGGGTCCTGGTTAGTCCGCCCACAGTGCCCAAAGCAAGGGGGAGGTTGAGCGTATATTTAAACCGGTCTCCGGTTATTTCTGTTTCAGTAAGGGCGCCGTAGCTTCCGCCGGCTGCTGCCCAGGCATGTCCGCAGGCTTCCACAGCCCGCCAGTCGTTGCCTGTTGCCAGCACTACGGAGTCTACTCCGTTATAGATCCCTTTGTTGTGGGTCACTGCCCTCGATACATCGGCTAATGCAATGCGGTTGGCCAAGTCAAATTTGCGGGCAAATTCCTGTGGTGTGAGCTTCCCGCTTACCCTCGACAATTCACTGATGTCGCATTCCACGGTGCATCTCACCATACTGTTTGGGGTGTAATTGGATAATATCGACATCACCACTTCGGCTGCCCCCATCTCCGGGAAACCGGCGAGGTTGTCCTGAAGCACCTGCGCCATCTCCTCGAGACAGGTATTGATAAAGTTGGCACCCATGGCATCAGCGGTTTCGAAGGAGACATCCACCTGGTAGTAGCCGGCAACAGCAGCTGTTTTATTGACCAGCTTTATGTCCGTAATTCCGCCTCCCCGTTCACGCATTTTGCGTGTGGTGAGTTCCGTGGCCTCCATCATTTTACTGCTGAGCCGGGGGAAATATTCGGTAAGCCAAGTGGTGTCGCCGCTCCAGGTAAAGTGGATCTGCCCTTTGCGTTCGGTTCCCACAATTTCAGCTTTAAAACCTCCGTGTCCGGACCAGAATTTAGCCGATTTGGATGCAGCAGCAATCACGGAACTCTCTTCGGTCACCATCGGTACCAGGTAATTGCGGCCGTTGATTACCATATTGGGAACAACGCCGAAGGGCAGGTGGAAGCTTGTGATGTAGTTTTCGCTGAACCCTTCAAAGGCGGCCTGCTCTTCAGTTCCGGGGTGCATCCATCCATCGAGGAATGCAGTCAGGTCTTCTCCCTTGTCAAGAATTTGCTGAAGTATCTCAATCCGCTGTTTACGGTTGAATTTCGAAAATCCGTTTATCAGCGGCAATGTGGTTGATTTATTGCTCATTGTTTTACCTTTAGGAGTGCCTGTGCCATCCGGTAACCTTCAATCTGACCGGCTACAAATCTCTGCAGCGGTTCATATTCTCCCTGGCTGTGCCGCAGGAAGGCAGATGCCTGTGCGTAAATTGCCGGCAGTTTTGAGCGGGAGACATGGTAGTAGCCATCAAGGTAATTCTGAATACCTCCTGAGATGATCAGTTGCTTGCAGTTCAGCGGTGTGCTGCTGTCAACCAGTTGGTTCACCATATCAAGCATCTGTGAGGCAGTATGTCCCACTTTTATGAAAGGTTCAAATTTATCGCGGTTGCCTTCATCCTGACGGAGCAATTCCACCAATGAAAAGTTGGTTCCGCCGAACGCGCCGAAATCGACCGCGGCCAGTGGTAGCTGGAGGAGGCGGAGTAGGCTCTCGTTCCCCATCCCCTGGCCTACCTCCTTCACGATTACCGGGTAGGTCACCTTATCGAGGAGCCTTTCTACGGTATCAACCGGGGGGTTAACTATCAGGTTGCCCTCCGGCTGCATCCATTCCTGCAGCGGGTTGATATGAATGATAAGGCCATCTGCCTGTAATTTATTTACCAGCCGGTCAATTTTCCAGACATTGCCCTCTTCAAGTAAAATCTCAACCTGTGCGATGCCCAGGTTGGCATAAAGCGGCAGGTCTTCGCCCATAACTGGCCGGAGATTAAAATCTTCGAAGTAGGTGTCGTCGTCGAGCAGCTTGCGGCAGGAGCCCAATCCCATTCCAATGCGAAACTCCCTGCATGCGCGGGCCAGGTTGTGGTTGATGATCCGGGCAAGTTGCGTCCCTCCGGTCATGCTGGATACCCACATTGGGGCCCCCAGTGATTTATCAAGGAACCGGAATGTTAAAGGTTCCGCCTTTGGATGGCCTTTCAGTGCAGGTTCATAATAAAAACGCTGGTCGGCCTCGTAATTAGCGGTCTGTGATTCAAATGCCAGTTTGATGTGGTCAAGCTTCCGGTCTTTTTCCATGGATAGAATTTTGTTGCGGTTACTTCAGTATATACCTTGAAATGACCATTTTAAGAATCTCGGAAGTGCCTTCTCCGATCTGAAGCAGTCGTTGGTCGCGGTAAAAGCGCTCGATGTGATTCTCACGCAGCAAGCCATAGCCGCCATGCACCTGCAGTGACTCGTCAGATACCTCCCGGGCAATCTCAGAGCAATAGAGCTTGGCCATGGCCGCCTCTTTCCCAAATGGTTTGCCGGCATCTTTCAGGTGACAGGCATTATAGAGGAGCGAACGGGCCGCCTCGATTTTCAGGGCCATTTCGGCCAGTTTGAAGCTGATAGCCTGGTTCTCGGAGATGGGTTTGCCGAACTGTTTGCGCTTTTTGGAATAGTTGACCGCCATTTCGAAGGCACCCTGGGCCAGTCCAAGGCCTATAGCTGCAATTGAAAGCCTTCCGCCGTCGAGGGTGGAGAGCATGATCTTCATTCCTTCGCCGCGGTTGCCGAGCAGGTTGGATTCAGGGACCCGGCAGTTGTCAAACTTCATTTTGCCGTTGTCAATAGACCTCCAGACCAACTTTCCCTTGATGGGCGTGACGTGATAACCCGGTGTATCACGATCCACAAGAATGGCCGAAATCTCTTTTTTACCCTCACTGTATCCGGTAATTGCCTGCAGGGTTATTCCGGCAGCACTGGTGGAGGCACTGTTGGTGATAAACATCTTTGAACCGTTTATTACCCATTCTCCATCAGCCAGATCGGCAAGTGTTTCAACTCCCTTCGGATCCGATCCGGCATTTTCCTCGGTAAGACCGAAAGCCCAGACTTTTTCACCGGTAGATAAAAGTGGCAAATAGCGTTGTTTTTGTTCTTCAGTCCCAAAAGTGTAAATGGGAGTCATGCCCAATGAGTTGTGGGCTGCCACGGTGGCAGCAGGGGAGCTGTCGACGCGCGCAATTTCCTCAACGGCAATGATATATGATAGATAATCAAGGCCCTGGCCGCCATATTTCTTCGGGATGGTAATCCCAAACAGACCGGCATCGCCCATTTTTTTGGTCAGTTCAACCGAAAACTCCTCTTTGGCATCCTGCTCAAGGGCAACAGACATAACTTCCGTTTCGGCAAATTTTCTGACGCGGTGCCGGTGATCAACATATTTTTGTGGTAACAACTCTTCCATATCGCGTTATTTGTTATTATTTAAAATTTTGAAAAGTTAAAGGTCTCAGGATTAATATTCTTGTGTTCGTAAAGATAAAAGATATTCCGGTTAATGATTTCAGACATATGACTAATTTAGAATGATTATATTTCATCGAGGGTAATGAGTGGCATTTGATCTGTAACCTGCTCACCAACGGTAACTTCAATGGTTTTTATTTTTCCTGATTTGTGCGCTGTAATATGATTTTCAGATTTCATCGATTCAATAATCAGAAGAAGATCCCCTTTGCTGATAACCTGGTCGGTTTTTACCTGGATATCAATCACCTTTCCATGGAGGGGAGAGGATATCAGGTTGTCCCCTTTCAAAATAACTGAATGTTTCATGTTTCCGGCCTCTGGATAATGTTCCAGCAGATCGGCACTCTCAGGTATTATTTCCATTCCATGCCAGTAAAACACGGTTTGTCCCGATTGGTTTACCCTGAAGAGGAATTCTGTTGTGCCCTCTTCATTGGTGAGCCTGATTGTATCAGTCGATTGTACCCGCGCCGCCAGTTGCAGTGAAATATTTTTCCAGGTGAAGGAAAATGGCAAAGCCCCTGATGCAAGTTCATTTTTCAATACGCGGTTCGTTGTTTTTATCTTTTCGGGATTGAGCAGGGAAAATGGAACATCGAAGCGCTGATCGCCAATTTTTATGTCCACCTGGTTGAGGACATTTCGAAAACCCAGTCGTTCAAAAGGATTGGCTGACTGACCATTTTGAGGAAGGAATTTCAGGTACAAATAAGCCGCGGCCAGAAACGCCGAGGGTAAATTATCGTTTTCTTTTTTGATGTCATCAAGCAGTCCGGGCAGGTTGTTTTCGCAATATCTGGTATCGGTAACTGCCTGGTGGACTTCGTTTTGACGCAGCAAAGCCAGAAGAAATGGCAGGTTGGTGGCTGGTCCTATAATTATTGTATCGTTGAGGGCTTGCGTCATGGTTTCTATTGCTTCCTCACGGCTGCTCCCCCTGGTGATAATCTTGCAAAGCAGCGGATCAAACTGACTTCCTGTAAATTCGGTTTCTGATGAAAGATCCGTTTCGAGACGAATATCAGGGTGTACAGGCAACCTGAAAAACGATACCGGGGCAGTGGAGGGCGAAAATCCTTTTGCGGGGTCTTCGCTGTATATACGTACTTCCATGGCATGGCCTTTTACTTCTACCGACTCCTGAGTGAAGGAGAGCGGCTCACTTGCCGCAATGCGAAGTTGTTCCATCACAATATCGATACCGGTTACTTCTTCTGTTACAGGGTGTTCTACCTGTATGCGCGGATTCATTTCCATAAAATAAAACTGCTCTCCGGAGCCAAGGAGAAACTCAACGGTCCCTGCGCCTGAATAATGAATGCTGCGGCATAGTTTAACCGCTGCATCGAGCAAGGCCTGCCGGGTAGTCGCGGACAAGCCGGGAGCAGGGGCTTCCTCTATGATTTTCTGGTAATTCCGCTGGAGGGTGCAATCGCGTTCGTAGAGATGCGCCAGGTTGCCATGGTGGTCGCCAATTACCTGCACTTCGATATGTCTTGCCTTCTCGATAAAAGGTTCGAGATAAACTTCGCCGTTGCCGAAATAGCTGAGTGCCATTCTTGAGGCCCTGGTGACTTTTTCTTCCAGATCATCAGCAGAGTGGGCTATCTGCATGCCTTTCCCTCCGCCTCCGTGGGCTGATTTGATAAGCACAGGGTAGGAGAGGGTGGGAGCCAGCGTGCCAACTGTCCCGGCAGAAACAGTATGGTTCCAAAGTATGGGAATCTCCAATTTTTCAGCCAGTGCTTTGGCCTCGAGCTTGTTGCCCATAAGTTTCAAAACCTCAGGAGAAGGCCCGATAAAGCGGATGTCATTGTTTTCGCATGCTTCGGCGAGCAGGTAACTTTCCGATAAAAAGCCATATCCCGGATGGATCGCTTCAGCTCCGGTTGCCTTTGCCGCTGCAATGATTTTTCCGATGTTGAGGTAAGTGTCATTGAGCGAGCCTTCGCCCAGAGAGACTGATTCGCTGGCTTTAAAAACATGGGGGGCATTTTCCTCTCCGGCTGAATAGATAGCTACCGTTCGGATGTTCAGGGCATCTGCAGCCCTGAGTATCCGCAGGGCAATCTCTCCGCGGTTGGCTATCAGTATTTTATGTAATTCACGCCTCACCATTCGGGTGTCCGTTTTTCAATGAAAGCCTGCATTCCTTCCTGTGCTTCGGCGGAGACCCGCAATTCTGCCAGGATCCTGGCCATCTCTTTGCTGGTCCCTTCAGGAAAACGGAATCCCGATAGCTGGTTGGTCAGCTCTTTAGATGCAAGGATTGATTTCGGACCTCCTTTTAATATGACATCGATGGTTTGAGCAACAGATGCTTCCATCTCTTCGGCAGTGGCAAAATAACAGTTGACCAGCCCGGTGGCTTCTGCTTTCCTTCCGTCAAAACGATCTGCCGTAAAAACCAGCTCTTTGACGGTGGCAGGCGACATGCGATAAAGCAGATAGGGCGATATGGTGGCCGCGGCAAGCCCAATGCGTGTTTCACTCAGGGAGAACCGGCTGTCGTGGGTGCAGTAGGCCAGGTCACAGGCTGCAAGAAGTCCGTTGCCTCCGCCAAAAATGTTGCCGTGCGCCATTCCGATCACCACTTTGCGGCAATTATGTATGGTTTCAAACATCTCCGACAACTCAAGGGTTTCCTGCAGGTTTTCGTCATCGGTGAGAAGAGCGGAGTTTTTCATCCATAAAAGGTCGGCACCCGAGCAAAAGGATTTACCGGCACCACGCATGGTTACCACCAGTACTTGCTCCTCTTCGCTGACCTGACTGAAAAACCGGATAAGTTCTTGCACCATATCCCGGTTAAGGGCATTGTGCTGCTCAGGGCGGTTAAGGATCAGGTGAACCACCCTTCCTTCGTTATGGACATTAATCGTTTCGTAAGTGTTAGGCATACTATATAATTTTGGTATAATTATTTAAAACCGGAATTGTCTTCACCGGACAACGTTCTGCCCTGGCAAGGCTGACAGGGTAACCGGGAGTCCCCTTTCTTCCTGTTGCCTTTAGAGCTTGTTTTGATTTTAAATTACGCATATTGTTCATTCATAATGTATTGGCTAAATCACTGGTTCCGGCAAGGTTACATCCTGTATATCCCTGTTTTTGGCTCCGGCCATTTTTTGTTCAGGGAGATCCAGATGGCAAGTGACAGCACGTTACGGGTTTCGGCAGGATCGATAATGCCATCATCCCATATTCTGGAAGTACTGTAAAGTGCCGTACTTTGTTCGTCAAACTGTTCCACCAGGGAGGGAGCGGATGAATTGGGCCTGTCCTGCTTGATGTTGCTAAGCACAAAAGAGGCCTGTTCGCCGCCCATTACACCAATCCGGGCGTTGGGCCACATGAACAGGAAGTTGGGATCGTAAGCCCTTCCCGACATGGCATAGTTTCCTGCACCGTATGAACCTCCGAAAACAACCGTAAATTTGGGCACAGAGGCAGTAGCCACGGCGTGTATCAGCTTCGCCCCGTTGCGGGCAATCCCTTCGTGTTCATATTTTTTCCCCACTACAAATCCCGTAATATTCTGCAAAAATACGAGGGGGATTTTGCGGAAGTTGCATAATTCAATAAAGTGGGCCCCTTTGAGCGAAGCCTCCGAGGTAAGAAATCCGTTGTTGGCCAGGATTCCTACCGGGTATCCGTTGATGCGGGCAAATCCGGTAACCAGTGTGGTGCCATAAGTGGCCTTGAACTCCTGGAACCGGCTTCCGTCGACAATGCGGGCAATGATTTCAAAAACCTCCACCGGTTTTTTCAGGTCTGTGGGCGCTATTCCATACAAATCTTCAGGATCGTAGGCCGGTTCTTCTACCGGGTACTGTTCAACAGACTGAAGCTCTGTCCGGGGCAGGGTCTCGAATATGGATCGGCAGATGCGCAGCGCGTCGGCATCATCCTCTGCGATATGGTCTGCGACACCCGAAATGGAGGTGTGCACTACTGCACCACCCAGCTCTTCGGCAGTCACGGTCTCCCCGGTAGCAGCCTGCACCAGCGGCGGACCTCCAATGAAAATCGTACCCTGGTTTCGCACCATGATGGTTTGGTCACTCATGGCCGGAACGTATGCCCCTCCGGCGGTACATGATCCCATTACCACTGATATCTGAGGAATACCCTGCGCCGACATCTGCGCCTGGTTGTAAAATATGCGGCCAAAGTGGTTACGGTCGGGAAACAGATCCGCCTGCTCCGGCAGAAAAATACCCCCTGAATCGACCAGGTAAACACAGGGCAGGTTGTTTTGCAGGGCAATCTCCTGGGCACGGAGGTGCTTTTTAAGCGTCTCCTTTACATAGGTGCCCCCCTTAACCGTAGCATCGTTGGCTATGATCACGGCTGCTTTGCCATGGATTACGCCAATACCTGTAACTACTCCTGCTGACGGAAACTGGTTGTTGTATTGTCCGTTGGCAGCCAGGGCTGACAGCTCGAGGAAGGGTGTTTTTGGATCTGTTAGAAGCTGAATGCGTCTCCGGGCAAGCAATTTTCCCCTCTCCCGGTGCTTTACCACCGGAAGGTCGGCATCGCGGTTCACAGCTCGACCGAGTTCCTGCCTGAATTTCTCAAGCACTTCCTCAAAGCGGTTTTTCTTTTCAGAAAACTCAGCCGAATCTTTTTTTAATTTCGTAATGATCTGTTCCATTTGTTTATAAGGAATCGGAAAACTCAATCTGATTTCTAAATAATACAAAAATTCTTCTTAATTGTTCAGGGAAGAGGGTGAAATATTAAACAATTTTAGGTTCTTAAAGGAATGAGCCCTCCACATTGTTATTTGCCTGAATTTTGGATAGCTGATTTTAAGTTTGGCATTTTTAATTGAAGGTAAATATATAACGGAAAACCTGATAGTTAGGAGAGTTTATGATTATTTATTTGTCTGATTGGTAAAAATATTTCAATTCAAAGTGAAATTTCTGTTGCAGGTAGTGGTTAAGATAGTGTCGTTTTTTGCCACCAAGGCACCAAGGCACCAAGGATTCACAAAGTTTAATCAACTGATTTTCAACACTTGGTGTTCCTTCGTGTCTTGGTGTCTTGGTGGCGGATATATTTTTTTTGACATATCAGGGGCAGACTCACTCTATGAATCATTTAATGAATCTGTTAATATCAGCCTGTTTCGGCCAGTGAATTTCACTGGTGATTAACCATTTGCGTAAGAGCGCGGCGTACCATGGCCCCTGTAAAACGCCTCGGGAGCCCAGTCCGTTGAAGATGGCGATACCGGGCTGATCCGGAAGAGAGCCAATCACAGGCTGGCGGTCGCGGGTAGTTGGGCGGATACCTGCCCAGTGTCCGGTAACCGTGTAGGGAAGGTCAATAATCCGGTTCAGTTTTTCTGTCAGCTCGGCCAGTCCTTCGGCTGTAGGGTGATAGTCAAAGTTTGTATGGCTGTATGTAGCGCCTACCCTGAAGCGGCCATTTCCGACAGGCAGCACAAATACATCGCCACGTAAAATATAATCCTCTGACAGTCCGGGCGCCTCAACCTCAATCAGCTCACCTTTGTTTTTACGGATATTTTTCAGGAAGAAAGGGTTTTCTGTTCCAGCCGGACCCTCACAGAACACCACTCTTTTGGCTTCCGTATGCCCGTTGATGGACACCATTCCGGATCCCTGTACAATTTTATTATAATCTGCCTTTTCGCTGAACAACAGGTTTTGCCCTCTGAGCCAATCCCTGGTGGTGGAGACAAAACCTGAAACATTCACGTAGCCTGATTTTCCGATAACCGCTCCGGCATATCCGGGCTTTATGCCATTCATACAAATGTCAGGATGGATCTCCTTAACAAGATGTGAAATTCCTGTTTCTGCGGCAGGCTGCCATGCAGGAAGTTCCTCCTGCTTCACCAGCTTTAACGACAGGATGTCAAACAGAAACCTTTTTTGCAGCTCTTTTTCGATGGCAGTGAATGTTTCTTTCATCACCCGGAATTGCTCCGAAGCCAACTCAGCCTCCTTGATTTTCCGGGCAGCCAGGGGATAAAACAAACCTCCGGCAGCGGCAGACGCAGAATTGCTGCTCCCCGGATCAAACACCCGGAAATCAGTTCCATGCAGCCACAGCTCCCATGCCAGAAGGGAACCGGCCAATCCCTGGCCAATAATTGCAATATCAGTTTTTACTTTTCCCATATCATCTTAACCACAAAGACCGCAAAGTGAGCACAAAGGAATACAAATATAAATTCCTTATATACATCTCTTTGTGTGCTTTGTGAAATACTTGGTGCCCTTTGTGGTTAAGTTTTTATTTGTTTTAAGTCAGTTAATTGTCAACTAAACAATGAATTCCTGATGCAAAGATAGCGGTTAATAGAAGACAGTTTAGTATGATATTATTATATTTGCCCCGCTTTTAGAATTGCAACCATGAATTTACACAACCGTATGGGGAGGCCACAGCTTTTGGCCCGCATCAACGCCGAAGCTTTCCGGCGCAGGACGCTGTCGTTTTACAGGTATGTGCAGATCGCAGATCCTCAGTCGTTTCGCGATGAACTCTATCTGGCATTGGATCAATTGCAGTGTTACGGAAGGATATACATAGCCCATGAGGGCATAAATGCCCAGATGAGCGTTCCTGAACACCATGTGGACGCCTTTGTTTCCTGGCTGGATTCGCAGTCTTCGCTGGCCGGAATGCCCATTAAATGGGCGGTAGAGGACGACGGCAAATCCTTTCTGAAGCTGGCTGTAAAAGTGCGCAGGAAGATAGTGGCCGATGGTCTCGAAGATACAGTATTCGACGTGACCAATGTGGGCAACCATTTGTCACCGCTCGAGTTTCACGAGCTGGCAGGCCGTGAGGACACTATTGTGGTGGATATGCGCAACAACTATGAGAGCGAAGTAGGACGTTTCAAAAATGCCATCTGTCCCGATGCCTTTACCTTCCGGGAAGAGGTAGAGATGGTGGTTGATAAGCTGGCAGATAAAAAGGACAGGAAGATATTGCTCTACTGCACAGGTGGCGTGCGATGCGAAAAGGCGAGTGCCTGGATGCGCCATCATGGTTTTACGGATGTGAACCAGCTGCACGGAGGGGTGATTGCCTATGCGGCAGAAGTTAAACAACACCATCTCGAATCCAGGTTTATCGGCAAAAATTTTGTGTTCGATGAGCGGCTGGGAGAGCGGATCACCCAGCATGTCATCAGCAACTGCCACACCTGCGGGGAGCCCTGTGATGCGCACCTCAACTGTTCATGGGACCCTTGCCATAAACTTTTTATCCAGTGCGAAAAGTGCCGGACGGTCTTCAACCATTGCTGCAGCGAAGGTTGCCGGCAGAACCTTGCAGTGCATCCGGCCAAGGAGAGGGTAAAAAGGGAAAAACCGGTTTTGTGCCATATGGTATGAATCGCCCTGGGCAGGAAACCAAAGCGATCCCACTCAATCCTGCCCAGGAAGTAACTAAAGCGATCCCCTCATTCCTGCGTACAAAAACCAAAGCAATCCTACTCATTCCTGCGTAAGAAGTCAAGTGATCCCCCTCATTCCTGCGTAGGAAATCAAAGCGATCCCACTCAATCCTGCCCAGGAAGCAACTAAAGCGATCCCCTTATTCCTGCGTACACAAAACCAAAGCAATCCCCCTCATTCCTGCGTAAGAAGTCAAGCGATCCCCCTCATTCCTGCGCAGGCAGGAATCCAGATTGAAGCAACTTGTAAGGAGTATAATTTACAAGGATCTGTCTCCTTTTTGGTTTTTGTATAGAATGTCCGGGTTACCTGTCTAATATTTTTCTTATTTTTAGCCAACCTAATCTATGAAAAATGTCAGGTAACAGTCGCCAGTTGGAATCAAAATGGGTATCTTCTTTGAAAAAAGGCGATGCCAATGCTTTCGATGAGCTTTTCCAGCTATTTGGAAAGAGGCTGTACCATTTTTCATTGGGCTATCTCAAATCAAAACCTGAAGCAGAGGAGGTGGTTCAGGAGGTTTTCATGAAAATCTGGCACAACCGGTCTTCCTTAAATCCAGAGCTCTCTTTCAATGCATACCTGTTTAAAATTGCCTACCGGCACATTGCTGAAAAATTCAGGAAAATCAGTCAGGAAAAAAAGTACCTCCACGATATAGCATCCGAAACCCTTGTTTTTTCGGAAGAAATGGATGAACGGACCAACTATCAGTCGTTGCTCGGTTTGGTGGAAAAGCTTATAGACAGGTTGCCTCCCCGGCAGCGGGAGATTCTTGTCCTGCGCAGGATCGAAGGATTATCAGTTCATGATATTGCCCAAAGACTTGAAATCGCCCCCAAAACGGTAGAGCACCATATTACGGAGGCCATAAAAAATGTAAAATCCGGGCTTGATCAGGGGAGCATTGCCGGGTTGCTGTTTTTTGTTTTGTTTGTTAAAAATGGATAAATTAAAAAATTTTAAATAATTTAGTCAGTTTGAGATTAAGAGTCGTTCATCCGGGTGATGACAGTTCATGTATAAATTAAATAAAAGTTATAATGGAGATAAGATTTAAAACGTCTGGTTTGCTCTATGCAGGTGTTACACTGCTATCGGCAACCGTAGTCACAGGCTGCCAGCCGGGGCAGAAAAATCAGGAAAATCAGTCAGGCAAACTCCCCAACGTCGTAGTCATTTACATGGATGACCTGGGGTACGGCGACATGG
>CAYMXK010000034.1:0-20872 GCA_964393915.1 uncultured Prolixibacteraceae bacterium | reverse complement strand
GGTTCTTCCGATTCTACAACCAGGACCGGAAGTTGGCCAAACTTATCATCGGGAACTGCCCCGATAAAAAAACGCTTCTTCAAACAATTTACCAATTGTCTCTCAATTTCTTCGGGTATAATTTTTTGTCCGCCCCGGTTGATGACATTGTCGATTCGCCCCAGCCACCTGAATTCCCTGTTGCTCAGTAATTCAGCAAGATCATTGGTAACCAGGCCTGCTGCAATATTCCCCGTTGAATTGATTACCAGGCAGCCTCGCTCATCGGTCGATAATACAATGTCAGGCAGTGCGGTAAAGTATTCCTTCCGGTCAGTACCATTAATACGGCGCAAAGCGATGTGGGTGATGGTTTCCGTCATGCCGTAGGTGGCAAACACCCGGTTAGGAAGCTGCTGCAATTCTTTCTCAAGGGCAGGATGAACCTCTCCGCCTCCAATAATGAGGGTTTGGATTTTTTTTAATCGATCCAGCGACCCGGGATTGTTTAATGCATTATAGACCTGGGCAGGAACCATCGCAGCAAATGAAGGAGTTCTTTCCCCTGACAAATGCAGCAGCGGATTTCCATCGGGCTTAACGGTTACAAGGTCCTGGCCATGAACCATGGCCCTGACCACCATCATCATGCCGGCAATGAACCGGGTCGACAGACACAGTAAAGCATCAGGATGGTTGCTTAAGCCAAGTTCTTTACCGGTCGCCAAAGCCGATTGTATCATTGCACTCTTTTGCAGCCGGATCTCTTTGGGCTCACCGGTGGAACCAGATGTGCGAACTGATATAAACGCCTCATCCGAGAACCATTGATGCAAAAATTCACCCAACTCCCGGTACCAGGCATCAGTCATTTCAAAATCTTTCATGTCATTGGCAGCCACTGCCCAATCTGCGCCTGACCGCACTACTCCGTTGAGGGTTAATGGATAATCCCAATCATTTTTTTTAATCACTGGAAGTCCTGTATAAGTGAAATCCCAGTGTAGTTCCGGATTAAAATGTAGGCATCCGCCGGCAACTTCAAGTGGTGACGGAATATTATTCAGGTAAAGAGAACCGGTACCCAGGCCCTGGGGAAGAGGATTGTCAAGGGTAGCCGTCCACTGGGCAATGGCATTCAACCCGATATTGGATTCGAGCGCTGAAGTAACCCACCAGTTCGTCTTCATTTCTGCAGCCAGGCCTATCCACTCATTGCATGCTTCAAAACCACCCAGCAGTGAAGGCTTCAGAATAATGAAATCCGGACGGATAGTCACCAGCAAATGCTCTTTATCTTCACTGCCGTGCACACCGATAAGCTCCTCATCCAGCGCTACGGGAATGAGTGATTGCCTGCAAATGAGGGCCATTTCATTTTTCTGGCCTGCAGAAATGGGTTGTTCAATACTGTGGATATCATATTTTGCCAGTCTCTCCAATTTCCGTAATGCCTCTCCGGCAGAAAAAGCGCCGTTGGCATCGAGGCGCAGTTCAATTTTAGTTTTATCGTAATGGCCCCTGATATGGGCCAGCAAATCACATTCACTCTCAAAATCAATGGCTCCCACCTTCATTTTGATCACACGGAATCCCTGGTTTAATTTTTCTTCAATCTGCCGGAACATGAAATCCTTATCGCCCATCCATACGAGTCCGTTAATCGCAATAGGCCGGCCGTTGTCTGTAAAGGGTGAAGGAAAAAGAATCCGGCGTCCGCCGGAAGCAAGATCAAGAAGAGCCATTTCAAGTCCGAAGCGAATGGAGGGCCAGTCCATCAAGGACCGGTATAACTCATCAGCTGATTTGCCAATATGATTGCAAAGCCATTCAATCCGGGATTCGTAGCCTGGCCTGTCGTCACAACTTAATCCCGGTAGCAGGCTGCACTCCCCTATCCCGGTAATTCCGGGATTCTGGTCGTCCCAAACATGCAGGAACCCGGTAATTTTTTCATGCATGACACCACGCGAAGTACCTGCGGGCTGTCTGAACTGCAGAATATGTTTCTGAAACCTGGCCTTCAACATAATTTAAAGTATAAAACCCCATCCGAATAACAATACCAGGATAAAAGTACTCAAAGCCAGTATTTTCAGCTGAGGATCCAGCTCCGCAGGGATTCTGTTGTTCCACACCACAAAAAGATGGCGGATAAAAACAGGAAAAGAAAAAACATACACGAACTGCCAGGGTGACTGATAATGAAAAACAGACCATGCCAGGATAGCCACTAAAGCCCCGGCAACCATAAAGGTATGATAAAACCTGGCATTCCGGCTACCCATCAACACAACCATTGTGCGCTTTCCCGATCGAAAATCACCCTCCACATCCCTCATATTGTTCAGGTTAAGAACGGCAGTGCTTAAAAATCCTATGGTAAAAGCAGGCAATAACACCGTCGGCCGGAAGATTCCCGTATGAAGGAAATAGGTTCCCACGACTGCCGCAATCCCAAAGAACAGAAATACGAACAAGTCGCCAAATCCCTTGTAGCCATAGGGATTGGAGCCGGCGGTATAAAGAATGGCCGCAGATATGGCAACAATGCCAACTAAAAGAAAAACTAACCAGTGAAGCCAGTTGTTACCCACGCCGGCGCCGATCAGCATCAATCCCGACAGGAAGGCAAGTAAAGAAGTAAATATTACCGCTGATTTCATGGCTGCCGGACTGATCGATCCACTTTGCACTGCACGTGCAGGTCCCACCCGCTCAGCATTGTCGGCACCATTCACAGAATCGCCATAATCGTTGGCCAGATTGCTGAGTATCTGCAGAAAAAGTGTGGTGAGCAAAGCCAGGCCAAATACATTCCATTTGAACCGTCCGTCCTGTAGCGCTGCAAAACTGCCCATCATTGAGCTTGAAAGCGCCAGTGGAAGGGTACGCGGACGAGATGCATGTATCCATGCCTGTAAGCTTTTTCTATTCATTATTCCTGATAATATATTACTTATGGAAACTTCGGAAACTGCTGAAAATCAGGTTTGCGCTTTTCAAGAAATGCGCGCTTGCCCTCCTGTGCCTCCTCCGTAAGGTAATACAGCAAGGTGGCATTTCCAGCAAGTTCCTGTATTCCGGCCTGGCCGTCGAGCTCGGCATTGAGACACATTTTGAGCATTCTGAGTGCCAGAGGACTTCTTTCCATCATGGTCTTGCACCAATCCACCACTTCGTCTTCAAGTTGTTCAAAGGGTACAACCTTGTTAACCAGTCCCATGTCAAGGGCTTCCTGTGCCGAATATTGCCGGCAAAGAAACCAGATTTCGCGGGCCTTCTTCTGCCCGACAATGCGTGCAAGATAAGAAGAGCCAAAACCCCCGTCGAAACTGCCTACTTTGGGTCCGGTCTGGCCAAAAATGGCATTATCAGAGGCAATGGAAAGGTCACATACCACGTGAAGGACGTGCCCTCCTCCGATTGCATATCCGTTCACCATAGCCACAACGGGTTTGGGCAATGAGCGGATCATCTTCTGCAGATCGAGAACATTCAACCGGGGAACACCATCTTTCCCCACATAGCCACCATGCCCTTTAACGTTTTGGTCACCCCCGCTGCAAAAAGCCTTATCTCCTTCTCCGGTGATCACCACAACGCCGATGGCATCATTTTCACGGCAGTGATGCATTGCATCAATCATCTCTTTGATCGTATCAGGAGTGAAAGCATTGCGGTAACGAGGCCTGTTAATAGTAATGCGGCCGATTCCTTCAAAGAAATCAAATTTAATCTCTTCGTAAGTTCTTATGGTTGTCCAGTTACGTAAAGTACTCATTTTGTCATGTATTTAAAATAATTTCTGATTGCTTCGGCACTTTCCCCGGCAGGTGTAACAATCTCAAGCAGGGCTGGTTTACCGGTATACTGATAAAACTGTGGCAAAAAGCTTTGCAGCTTATCCGGATCGTCAGCCATGAAATAATCCACCCCGAAGTTTTCGCAAATCCCCCTGGCATTATAGCTGTGTGCAGTTTCGAGGTAGGGGCCGAGTTCAACATATTGATCAGGCCCGGGCAGTACCCTGAAAATATTGCCACCTCCGTTGTTGATCAGCACAATACGCAAATTGGCCGGAAGATGCTGGTTCCATAATGCATTGCTGTCGTAAAAAAAGCCTATGTCACCAGTGATAACTGTCAGTGGTTCAGGGTTTACGAAAGCTGCGCCCACAGCTGTGGAAACACATCCATCAATTCCACTGGTACCGCGGTTCGACCAAAACCGGTAGTTGCGGGAGTGGTCAAACAACTGCGCATACCTCACCGGGGTGCTGTTGCCAAGGTGAATATGACTGCCTTCAGGAATATGATCAAAAAGCATCTCATATACTTTCAGGTCACTGTACCCGGTCAGTCCGAGAAAGCCGGAGTGCTTCCGCTTATGCGCGAGGTTCTGTTTTTCCCAAACATCCCTGAAATTGCTTTCCAGCGGTATGGCCACACTTCGCAGCTCGCACAGGAAATCCAGAGCACCGGCAGCTATTGTAAGGGTTAGTGACTGGTAGGTATCGAGGTGAAACTCCGTAGTATCGGAACTGATATGCCAATGATGCCGGGGTTTCATCTTCCGCAGCAATGCCTTGATCTTCTTCGAAACAACGGCCCCTCCAAAGGTGAGAAGAATTTCGGGCACAAATTCAACGTGCTTGTCGCTAAGTCCTTCAATAACCCTGTCGATACATCCTATATACCTTTCCCCCTTCAGATTAGATGTAGTTTCTGTTAATACGACAACTGAGGGATCATCAGCCAGGATCCCAACCACCTGATTTAAAACAGGATCGGGAGGCAGTTGTCCGGCCAGTATCATTTTCCTGCCGGCAGAGTTCCATATCTGTGCAAGTTGCTGCATCTGCAGGCTATCCACCTGGCTATTAACTCCGGCAAGGCCAATAATCCTGACTTCGGGTGACGCAGGTGTATCTTCAATGTCATATAATGGTTCCGAAAGTGGCAGATTCAGATGAACCGGCCCGCCAACGGGAAACCGGGTATAGTCTATGGCCTCATTCACAATCCGGTCGAAATGCCATTGGGATTCAGCATTGTGAATAGTTTCGGGAAGGTTATAGCTTTTGCGGATAAAATTGGCAAAGAGTCGCTCCTGCCTGATGGTCTGGCCATCGCCCTGATCGATCCAGGCAGCAGGACGGTCGGCGGTTATCACCAGTAAAGGTACTTTCTGATAGTAAGCCTCTGATATAGCAGGACCATAATTCACAGGGGCCGAACCGGATGTGCACAGCAGGGCAACAGGCTGGTTAAGCTGCTGGGCCATACCCAGAGCAAAAAACCCGGCACTTCTTTCATCTGTAATGCTCGTCAGGCTTAGCTTTCCATTTCTTGAAAAAAGAATGATAGCCGGTGCATTGCGCGACCCGGGTGAAACCACAACATGCACAACTCCTTTTCCGGCCATAATTTCTGCCATTCTGCCGATATGCTCTTTACCCTGATTCACCATCAATAATTTAGTCTGTAAAATTGGCTAAATTTTCGATAGCCCCCAACATTGTGCGACTTTTCATTACAGTTTCCTCCCATTCCGTTTCAGGATCAGAGTCGCTGGTTATTCCTCCTCCTACATATACAACAGCCTTGTTGTTTATAATGTGCATACAACGAAGGTTAACGAACAGGTGAAAACTGCCGGCGCTCCATACCGGGCCCAGGTAACCGGTATAGAAAGAGCGGTCATACTGCTCAATATTATCTATGAGCCGGGCAGCGACAGCTGTTGGCCAGCCGCAGACGGCAGGGGTGGGATGAAGAGCAGCAATAAGTTCCGGAAGCTGTATGCGGGGGCAACGGGCAGAGTAGTTGGTGATAAGGTGCTCTACGCTGCCTGCCTCCATGGTGTGCATGGGAGAAACGTCCAACTGTTCACAACCGGCAGCCTCAAGGCCTTCGGCAATATAACGGCTCACCCAAAGGTGTTCGTCAATCTCCTTCTGCCCCCAGGGAGAAAAAAGCGTCTGCGTTTTTCTGGTACCAGACAGCGACATGGTGCTGACTGTGCCATCATCACTTTTCAGAAGTACTTCAGGCGAGGCTCCAGTCCATAGACCAACATCAGGGATATTGGCCAGATAAACAAAAGCATCAGGAAACTGTCTGCACAAATTACGAAAAAGGTGCCCTGCATTCTGAGAAGCACCTGGCCACTCCTGTATAAGTTGCCGGGAGATAACAATCTTGCCGGCTTCCCCTGACTTGATATGGGCTATGGCCTCCTGTACCTGTAAAACATATTCCGGTTTTCCTATTTCCCTGATAACAGGATCAGACAGATGACAGTCAACAGAAGTAATCCCATCAGGCCATTTTGCATCAATGTCAAACCCTTCGGCAATTTTTCCGGCCTTTAGCCATAACAGTGGAGCACCTGCCTTATAGGGTGCCATGACAAAACCGGTCTGTTTACCTAGAACCTCTTCAATACGCTGATAAATCTCGAACCTTTCAGGTCCAAAAAGGGTTACCGGATTTTCATGCCCCGGAAGTCGAAAACTGACAAAAGGCAGATTGGCACCGGTCAGCGCTGATTGCAAAATGTCAAGCGCAATTTTATTCTGGTTTCCCATATCAATTCCTGCGTTCCAGGACCATTACGGTCAGCCTCGACAGGCAAACCAACTCGTTATCCTTATTGGTAATACGTATATCCCAGACATGCAATTTTCTGGAGCGCATGACAAGTGTTGCCTTTCCATACACATAGCCATCTGTCACTTTCCTGAGGTGATTGGCGTTTATCTCAACCCCCACAATAGTGTGGGTTTCATTATTTACCAGCATAACTGATCCAACACTACCAAGGGTTTCAGCAAATGCAGCAGAGGCACCGCCATGCAGAAGGCCCATTGGCTGCCTGGTACGATTATCAACCGGCATTCTCCCGCACAAAAAATCATCTCCGGCTTCGGTGAATTCAATACCAAGATGCTCGCCCATGTTCCCTGCAGACAAGGAATTCAATTCTGCCACTGTCATTCTTTTGCTCATAGCTTTATGAATAATTCAGCTTACTTAACGTTATTTGCATCCTTTCAATACAAAACATTTTACCCAAGGCATTTTCCACCTCTGTCTAACGCTTTTTCCTATTGTCTGAAATACTGAAGTAGTTTATCCCTAAATATGTATTACCTCGCCATAGGCAGCAGCAGCAGCTTCCATAATGGCTTCACTCATCGTCGGGTGCGGGTGAATAGCTTTGATAAGTTCATGTCCGGTAATCTCCAGCTTTCTGGCAACCACAAGTTCTGCTATCATTTCAGTAACGTTTCCGCCAATCATATGGGCGCCCAGCAGCTCACCATATTTGGCGTCGAACACCAATTTCACAAAACCCTCTTTTTGTCCGGCAGCACTTGCCTTTCCACTTGCAGAGAAGGGGAACTTACCCACTTTTATTTCGTAACCGGCCTCCTTTGCTTTGGCTTCGGTAAGACCTACCGATGAAACCTCGGGGTTGGTATATGTGCATCCGGGAATGTTGTTATAGTTGATTGGCTCCGGATGATGACCTGCAATTTTCTCAACGCAGGTAATCCCTTCGGCAGAGGCTACATGCGCCAGTGCCGGCGTGGCAATGATATCCCCGATGGCATACACACCTTCAACGTTGGTCCGGTAAAATTCATCCACCTTGATGCGTCCATTCTCAACAGCAATCCCCATCTCTTCCAGTCCGATTCCCTCTGTATTGGGGGTGATTCCGACAGCAGAAAGCACCACTTCGGCTTCCACTACCTCTTCACCTTTCTTAGTCTTAATGGTCACTTTACACAACTTGCCTGAGGTATCCACCTGCTCGACGCTTGAACTGACCATCACTTTCATTCCGGCTTTCTTGAATGAACGCTCCAGTTGCTTTGAAACCTCCTCGTCTTCGAGAGGCACCACATTGGGGAGAAACTCCACAAGGGTGACCTGTGTTCCGATTGATTGATAGAAATAGGCAAATTCACTGCCTATGGCACCCGATCCTACCACTACCATTGATTTGGGAAGTTGAGGCAAGGTCATGGCAGTGCGGTATCCAAATATTTTTTTCCCGTCGAGCGGAAGGTTGGGCAACTGTCGCGAACGGGCACCCGTTGCCAGAATGATATGCTTGGCAGTGACTTCGCTTTTTGAGCCATCTTCTGCGGTGACTTCAACTTTATTTTTGGCTGTGAGTTTTCCAAAGCCGTTTACAACTTCTACTTTGTTTTTCTTGAAAAGGAACTGAATTCCTTTGCTCATTCCATCGGCAACACCACGGCTGCGTTTCACCATTGCACCAAAATCCGGTTTTACCTCGCCTGAAATGGATACTCCATAATCGGCAGCGTGAATGGCATACTCATAGGCTTGTGCACTTTTGAGCAGCGATTTGGTGGGAATACATCCCCAATTCAGGCATATGCCGCCCAAACTTTCCTTTTCCACAACACCAACCTTCATTCCAAGTTGCGCAGCCCGAATAGCTGCAACGTAGCCTCCGGGGCCACTTCCGATCACCAAAACATCGTAATTCATATCTATTTATTCTTTTGTTTAATTCTACTGCAATTAACAGTTCACAATTTAAAAGGTTTTTACAAAGATATCCAAATTTGGTAACCTGATGGCAAGGGACTTTACCAAATAAACCACACACTTAACATCAATTTTATTAACAATTTATAAGTTTTCTGTGCATCTTAATACCTTTTTATCTTTTTTATTGATATATTTGTAATAGTTTAATTGATCAGAGCAATTTTCGGTTTAGACAAAGGTGGAACCAATTTAATTCAAAACATAAAAAATGTCATCAGGACAGCATTCAGAATTTACCTAAAATTTACAGTTATGAAAAAGACAAGTTTACTTCTCACTTTATTGGTAGTTACATTTCTGTTTTCCAATGCTTATGCAGGCTCCGACTCTCCTGAAATTTTGTCAGACAATGCGAATAGCGAAAGTATAGAGACGGAAACAGGAACCAATCTTCCTGAAGCTGATAATACAACTGCTGAAATCACCAGCTCTTCCGCTCTGATTTCTGATGAAAAACAGGGTGCCCTGGCCGGTCTGACCCCAATTCAGGCTGTTATACCGGTTCAGAGTGTAGAATTATCCTATCCCATTACTGTAGAGCATTATGCCGGATATTCAGAACCACAGTTAAGAACCAAACCGGCCTATATGCAATCGTACAATCAGAGTGCACGAAAAAACCGTAGCTTTTTAAAGAAAAACATTTTTATAATTACTGCGGTTAATGCCATTATTGCAACAGGAGTGGGTACGATGCTGATGAAATCAGACAACAACAATTACAAAATCGGAGCTGCCGGCATATAACCCTTTTCATCAGAAAGATTGTTGACGGAGCGAATATAATTCCAGCAACTGGCGGGCAGCTTCAAAGGAACTGATTTCAGCCCTGAGAACTTTATCCTCCATTTCACGGATCCCTGCCTTCACATGGCTATTGTTGTAAAAACCTGATTTTAGCTGTTCCTCAATGGTTTCGTACATCCAGTATCGAGCCTGCTCGCTGCGGTTTAACCGGAAATAGCCATTATCTGAGGTAACTTTTCTGTAGGAAAGCAGGGCGTCCCAGATTTCTGCAATGCCAGTTTTTTCCCATGCGGAGCATGTCACTACCTTAGGCTCCCATCCTGATTCTTTCGCCGGAAACAGGTGCAGTGCATTCCTGTATTGTACTTTGGCCATCCCGGCCTTCTCCACGTTACTGCCATCAGCTTTATTGATGGCCACCAGGTCAGCCATTTCCATAATGCCGCGTTTGATCCCCTGGAGTTCGTCTCCGGCACCCGCCAGCATAAGCAGTAGAAAGAAATCAGTCATTCTGTGCACAGCGGTTTCGCTTTGGCCAACACCTACGGTTTCAATGAAAATCGTATCAAAGCCGGCTGCTTCACAAAGCACTACCGTTTCGCGCGTTTTACGGGCCACCCCGCCCAGGGAGCCGGCGGCAGGACTGGGTCTTATATAGGCGCCGGCATCGGAGGAAAGCTCCTCCATCCTTGTTTTATCTCCCAGAATGCTGCCCTTGCTGCGTTCGCTGCTGGGATCGATGGCCAGTACAGCCAGTTTATGTCCCTGTCTGGTGAGCATCTTCCCCAGTGCTTCTATAAATGTACTCTTCCCGGCACCCGGCACCCCGGTAATTCCCACCCTTATTGAGTTTCCGCTGTAAGGAAGGCACTGGGCAATTACCTCGCGCGCTATCAACTGATGTTCTGGCTTTGAGCTCTCCACGAGAGTAACCGCTTTGCTAAGCAAAGTAATGTCACCTTTTAAAATACCTGCGGAAAATTCATCAGCGGTGGGCTGTCTGCGACGTTTTTGCAGGAAACGCCGCACCGAATCTTCATTGACCGGAACAGGCTGTTCAATGCCTTCATTCACTTTCAGGCTTTTAAAATCAGGATGGTTCTCAATATGTGAGGATAATTTCTTCATCATAAATATTTTTGCAAAAATAGAAGGAAATCACCAAAGCAAAAAAAAGGCACCAAAGAGTTGTTCTCCGGCGCCTAATATATTGATAAAAAGTAAATTCCTTAAGTTATGTTGGTGGAAACCCGTAGGGTGGTGGTCGAATTCTTCGGATCGTTGGTAATCACGGTAACTGTTTTACTCTGACGTCCTTTCTTGCCGGTGGAATCGAATACGACTTTGATTGGGGCCGTTTCGCCCGGGGCAATTACATTCTTGGAAGGAGAAACAGCAGTACAGCCACATGAAGAACGAATATTGCGAATAACAAGGTCGCGTTTCCCTTTGTTGGACAGCTCGAAGGTGTATTCCTTCTTTTCACCTTGTTTCATATCCCCAAAATCGTGCGCTGTGCTATTGAAATTGGCAGAAGGGGCATTGGCGACTTCCGTTGGTGACAAGGCAGAAAAATCTTCTTCAATCGTTGCACTGACACCAATTGAACTTTTGTAATCGTTGCTGCCGTTTAGGCTCAGATAAATACGATGGGAGGCAAAGCCGTATGTGTTGGCGCCTTTCGCATCGTAATTCACGGTAAGCATACCTTTACCCTTAGCAGGAATGGTCTGGGGCTGAACGGATGCCTTGATATGGGGGGGAAGCTGCCTGAAGCCTACGGCAACAGGCTTATCTGTATCATTCACCAATTCCAGTTGCTCTGTTTTCACCTCTGTTTGCTTGATGGTGGGAAAAGAGATGTGGTTTCTCTGCGCCCTGAGTTCACCTATTTCACGCGGGTATAGCTCTGCCAGCGTCCTTACGCGCTCCTCTACCCTGCCGCTTATGGTAAGAACCACCATAGGAACGTCGGCATTGCTTTGCACTGTAGCTGTTTTGGTGAAAGCTCCAGGCCGGTTGGCCGGATTATAGGCAAGTTTTATAATCCCCTTTCCACCGGGAGGAACAGGCTGCCGGGTCCATTCAGGGGCAGTGCATCCACAGGCGGCCTGGACGTTATTCAGAACCAGTGGCACAGTACCCTGGTTTGTAAATTCGAAAGTTGCCGTTTGAACACCATCGCTCTCTTTAAATGAGCCATAGTTGTGTTCGGTCTTATCAAAGACGATTTTCGGCTTGGCCTGGGCAGCAGCAAAGTGGACAACTCCAGCCACCAGTACAAACAACACAAGGGTAAATACTCTTTTCATAACACAAAGTTTTATCTGATACTGTTATTTTCAATTATCTTTACAAAATTACGGGGTTGGACTACACGAATTGTTAACCGGTAGTAATTAATTGTTAATGAATTGTTAAACAAGCATATTAACTGCCATGCTTTTTCAGATATTTGACGCATGAAACGAAAAGCGCTGAAATACATAATCGTTCTGGCTGTTTTTTCGATTGCCGGCATTTTCATGATTCAGTTCTCAATACTGAAGAATACCTACGACATCAATGAGCAGCAATTTCACGAAACAGCCACTGTGGCCCTCAGGGAGGTTGCATGGCAGTTGCTCGAGGCAGCAGGACAAACTCCCAGGTTCGACAATATTGAACCGGTGGAACGACATACACGAAACTACTACCTGGTAAATGTCAATTATCTGGTGGACCCCGAAATGCTGGGCATTCAGTTGCGGGAGCAATTTAAGCGGCATGCGATTCATCTCGAATTTGAATACGCCATTTACGATCCCGACGCTGAAGCCATGAAATACATAGAATATGTCTGCGCCGGTGAAGACACCTGCAGGCACACTCCTTCACTCAATTTCCCTATGTCGGAAAAACACACCCATTACTTTGCCGTAAATTTCCCTACGCTCAAACCCTACATAAAGGAACGGCTCAAAGGCTGGTATTTTATGACAACTCTCCTGGTTGTGGTGCTGACGTTTTTTGGCTATTCCATTTGGGTAATCATCAAACAAAGGCAACTTTCCGAAATCCAGAAGGTTTTTATCAACAACCTGACACACGAGTTAAAAACACCCATTTCCTCCATAGGACTGGCAGCCCAGGTATTGAGCAACAGGCAAATAATTGAAAATCCCGACAGGCTTTTCAACTATGTCAGAATTATAAACGAGCAAAGCAACAGACTGGCAAAAAATGTAGAAAAGGTACTGAGCCTGGCCACGCTTGAGAAAAATAAGATCCAACTGGTGAAGGAGAAAATCGGCCTGGGAGCTTATCTGAAGACTACCATCGCAAGATTCAGTCAATCAGAGCTGGGAACATCCGCACAAATTCAGCTGGATGCTCCGGAAGAGGAGATTTTCGTCTGGGCAGATCCTTTTCACCTGGGCAACATATTGCAGAACATCATTGAGAATGCCGTTAAATATTGCAGGCAGCAACCGGTGGTGGAAATATCGTTGAGCGGCAAGCCCAAAATGGCCAGTGTGATGATCAGGGACAACGGTATCGGAATACCAAAAGAAGCCAGAAAGAAAATATTCACAAAATTTTATCGGGTACCGACAGGGAATGTCCACGACGTCAAAGGGTTTGGACTGGGTCTCGATTATGTGAACAAGCTTGTAAAGGCTCACCGCTGGAAAATCACAGTTACAGAAAATCCCACAGGGGGTAGTATATTTACACTGATAATACCTCGTAATCATGAATGAAATAAAATTTCCCATATTGCTGGTTGAAGACGATCCGGCGCTTTGTTACATTATCAGGGATAACCTGGAACAAAGCAACTACAACGTTGTGGTTGCAGATGATGGTGAAAAGGCACTTAAGCTTTTCAGGTCTGGCAATTTTGCTCTTATCATTCTCGATGTAATGCTGCCTAAACTTGATGGTTTTTCGGTGGCAAGGGAAATCAGGAAAAATGATGAGCTGATACCCATCCTGTTTCTAACAGCCCGTTCTATGACAGAAGATAAAATCGCAGGGCTCACCCTGGGTGGCGACGATTACATTACCAAACCATTCAGCATGGAGGAGTTGCTGTTAAAAATGAAAATCTTTCTCAGGCGCAGCCAATCAACAAACAATAACATTTTCAAAAATGAACTGCATATTGGAAGTTATACATTTATAGAAGAGGAGTTGCTGCTCAAACATCCTTTATCTGAGAGACGCCTGACTCTCAAGGAAGCCGAACTGGTTAAACTCTTTTCAACCAATATGAATTCTGTATTAACCCGTGATGAAATTTTAACGCGGATATGGGGCTCCAATGACTATTTCTTAGGCAGAAGCCTGGATGTATTTATCTCAAGGCTAAGAAAATACTTCAGCCACGATACGCATATTAAAATTGTAAACCTGCACGGAATTGGGTTCCGTTTCTCAGTCAAATCTGAAGATTGATAAAAATCTTTGGCTTACCTTTGGTAGTATTGAAAATTAACCTATTTTTGCAGTCCGAAAATCGTATCGAATAATCAATCAGTTAAATATATAGCGATGAAAAGAACATATCAGCCATCGAACAGAAAAAGAAAAAACAAGCACGGTTTCAGGGAAAGAATGTCGACAGCCAATGGCCGTAAGGTATTGAAAGCCCGTCGTGCAAAAGGAAGAAAAAAACTGACCGTCTCAGACGAACCACGGCATAAAAAATAATTTTTCTGCTGATGTTTTCACAATCCGGGAAGGTAAGGAGCAATAAATCCTTACCTTTTTGTGTTTATACATACTTATTTTTGTGTCTGATCACAAATACTTAATTTTATGGGTATCAGGAATTTTTTAACCAGCAGTACTTTTCTTAAACATCTGATTCTGGCAATCGGCATTTCCCTGGCTGCCATTTTTTTGATCCTTTTGTCGCTAAAGATATACACGAGGCATGGTGAATCAATTACAGTACCCAATTTATATGGCTACACGGAAAATGAGTTCCGGGAAATACTTGAAAAACTTGATCTGAAATATCTTATTACCGACAGCATTTACGTTGAGGATGTAACAGCGGGTGGTGTAATAGACCAGGTACCCGAGCCCGGCCATGGTGTAAAGGTCAGCAGGACCCTGTTTCTTACCATCAATGCCATTGCCCCTGAGCAGGTAACCATTCCCCGGCTCACCGACATTTCGCTGCGGCAAAGTCTGGCCCAGCTCGAATCGGCTGGTCTGCTTCCCGGAGAGGTAACCTACAAGCCATCGGCATTCAGGAACCTTGTATTACTGGCGACGGTAAACAGCAAGGAAGTTTTTGAAGGAGAGACGGTGGCAAAAGGAACCAGAATTGACCTGATCGTTGGTTCAGGACAGGATATGGAACTGGTGTATCTCCCCGTTTTAAACGGACTTACATTAGAGACAGCCCGGCAAATCATCGCGGAATCGATGCTTAGTGTTGGAGCTGTGATTTACGATAACACTGTCATAAGCCGCTACGACAGCCTTAATGCACGGATTTGGAAACAACAACCCGACTACAGGAACATTATGCAGGTAAATATTGGATCATCTGTTGACATCTGGGTTTCGATGGACGAAAACAAGTTTATTGAGGACATCGAAGAAGAGAACGTGAATACCGAAAACCAGGAGTTATAGAAACACTTTATGCAAAGAGATACAGATGAGACAGAAGGGATGGAAGAAAACGAAATGTATGAACATTTTCGTTTGGTAGCCGATCCGGGGCAATCTATGCTAAGGGTTGACAAGTTTCTTGCCAGCCGCATCGACAATGCATCGCGCAGCCGGATACAGGCCGCCGCCGATGCCGGGAATATCCTGGTTAACGATGTTCCGGTCAAAGCAAATTACAAAGTGAAGCCCGGTGATACGGTGATTGTGGTAATGGACTATCCTAAGCGGGAGTTAAAAATAATCGCTGAAGACATCCCCCTCAACATTGTATACGAAGATGATGACCTCATGGTCATAAATAAACCACCCGGACTGGTGGTTCATCCCGGACATGGAAACTACAGCGGCACTCTGGTAAATGCGCTGACCTGGTACCTGAAAGATGTCCCGCTGTTTAATACCGGAGACAGCCGTCCCGGACTGGTTCATCGAATAGATAAGGATACGTCAGGATTATTGGTGATTGCCAAAACAGAAATGGCAAAAAACAGCCTTTCGATCCAGTTCTATGAAAAAACCTCCTTCCGGAAATATATTGCCCTGGTGTGGGGTAATCTCAAGGAAAAGAAGGGAACGGTTACCGGTAATATTGGCCGGAGCCTCAGCAACCGGCAGGTATTCACGGTTTACACCGATGGGGAGCATGGCAAGCCTGCTGTAACCCATTACAAAGTGATTGAACAGCTAGGATATGTAAATCTGATTGAATGCCAGCTCGAAACAGGTAGAACGCACCAGATAAGGGTGCATATGAAACATATCGGCCATCCTCTTTTTAATGATTCTACCTATGGTGGTGACCAGATACTGAGAGGAACCACCTTTTCGAAATACAAGCAGTTTGTTCACAACTGCTTTCAGATTTTGCCCAGGCAGGCCCTGCATGCCCAATCACTGGGATTTTTGCATCCAACTACCGGCAAAGCAATGCTTTTCGAATCGGAGTTACCCGATGACATGAAGAATGTGATTGAAAAATGGAGAAATTATACAGCCAACCGTGAATTAACGTAATCAAAAAAAAAAATGAAACCCAATATTGCAGTTGTGGCAGGAGGCGATTCCTCTGAATTCCAGGTGTCAGTCAAAAGTGGCATGAACGTGTTCAATGCCATCGACAACAGCAAGTATACTCCCTGGCTTATTCATATGCAGGGAACCAACTGGCAGGTGATTGAAGAAGGTGTCCCGGTAGCGGAAGTCGACAAATCCGATTTTGGCTTTTACCTGAACGGACAGAAGATCGTTCCCGATTTTGCCTATATTACCATTCACGGGACACCCGGTGAAGACGGCATTTTGCAGGGTTATTTCGAATTGCTTCGCATCCCCTACTCTACCTGTAATGTCCAGGTTTCCGCATTAACCTTTAACAAATGGCACTGCAGCAATTTCCTCCGGAATTTTGGCGTAAAGATGGCCCGATCGGAGAGACTGGTTGCAGGCAATAAGATCGATACACAGGCACTGATTGCCAAACTGGGATTGCCCCTTTTTGTAAAACCAAATTCCGGGGGGTCGAGCTTTGGAATTACCAAGGTCAAGGCGGAAGAGGATATTCTGACAGCCGTTGAACATGCCTGGACGGAAAGCCGCGAAGCTCTGGTCGAAGAATTTATCCCCGGCACAGAATATACCTGCGGTTTGGCGAGACTCAAAGGAGAGTTAGTGGTATTCCCCGTAACCGAGGTGCTCCCCAAAAATGAGTTTTTCGATTTTGATGCCAAATACACGCCCGGTGCAGCCGAAGAGATAACTCCGGCGCGACTTCCTGAAGAGCTTTTCAGAGAGTGTCAGGAGCTGAGCGCAAGGATTTATGACTGGTGTGGATGCGAAGGCATTGTACGTATCGACTATATCCTCCATGACAATTCATTTTTCTTTCTCGAAGTGAACACGACACCCGGAATGACCTCCACCAGCTTTATTCCTCAACAGATCAGCGCCATGGGAAAGACGTTGGGTGAGATCTTAACAAATATCATTGCCGACCGGTTAACAAGAGGTTAATAACCTATAAGAAAATTATTATTCCTCCCCGTCATTTTTGGTTACTTTTACCCTTCAGAAAAGTGAGGTGTTTTCTCCTTGCATACCTGAAAAAAACATATAATACTACATATCAGCTACATGGCAAAAAGAAATGATAAAACCACACAACAGGTAACCATCGATCAGATCAACGCACAGTATGGGAAGCTCCCCCCCCAGGCCACCGAAGTTGAGGAGGCCGTACTCGGGGCTCTGATGCTCGAACGCGATGCTTACGTTACCGTTGCCGATATCATCGATACACATAGTTTTTACAAGGACGAACACCAAAAGATATTTGAAGCCATCAAGGCACTGTCAATGAATGAAAAACCGGTTGACCTGCTGATGGTCACCCAGGAATTGAAAGACCGGGATCAGCTTGACCTTGTCGGTGGTCCAGTTTTCATTGCACAATTGACCCGGAGGGTGGCTTCTGCAGCACACATTGAATTTCATGCCCGTATTATAGCCCAGAAGTTTATACAGAGGGAACTCATAAGGGTTTCTTCTGAAATTCAGGGCAAGGCTTACGACGACACAATGGATGTTGACGACCTGATCGACTTCTCTGAATCGGCGCTTTTTAAAGTGGCAGAGGGCAACATCAAGAAAGAAACCGTGCCGATTAAACCAATACTAAAGGAGGCCCTTGACCTGATTGAAGAAGCACGCCACCGCGAAGACGGGTTGCATGGCGTGCCCTCGGGTTTTACCGGGCTTGACAGGATAACGCTCGGCTGGCAAAAAACTGACCTGATTATTATTGCAGCAAGGCCTTCGATGGGAAAAACGGCTTTTGTGCTGTCGATGGCCCGTAATATGGCCGTGGACCACAACCGTCCTGTGGCGTTTTTCTCCCTTGAAATGTCAAGCCTGCAGCTGGTTAACCGTTTGATCGCCTCAGAAACAGAACTTGGTTCGCATAAAATTAAAAACGGGAAGCTTGAAGACTGGGAATGGACCCTGCTCCACAGCAAAATTGCCAGGCTTTCCAGCTCTCCCTTGTTTATTGACGATACACCTGCCCTCTCGATCTTTGAGTTCAGGGCCAAATGCCGCCGTTTAAAGATGCAGCATAATATCCAGGCTGTTATTGTTGACTACCTGCAGTTGATGACAGCAGGGACAGACAGCCGGGGAAGCCGGGAACAGGAAGTTAGTGCCATCTCACGGTCACTCAAAGCCATTGCCAAAGAGTTAGACGTCCCTATTATGGCACTTTCACAGCTCAACCGGTCGGTAGAGTCACGTGAAGGCAAACGTCCGCAACTGTCAGATCTTCGTGAATCAGGCGCCATCGAACAGGATGCCGACATCGTATTGTTCATCCATCGCCCTGAATATTACGGTATTACAGATGATGACAATGGAAATTCCCTCAGAGGGGTGGCGGAGATCATTATCGCCAAACACAGGAATGGCGCGACAGGAGACGTACATCTCTCCTTCAGGAAGGAACTCGCTAAATTTACAGATCTCGAGACCCACATTACCAACAGCATTGGAGTTCCGGGACATAAATTCTCCTCAAAAATGAATGAAGATTCAGAACTTCTTGAGGCAGGGCATATGCCCAGAAACGAATCGTTCGATAAGTTATACGACAGAAACAGTGACGCACCCTTCTGAAACTTGCCTGCAATATTCGCCATTTCTGAGCGTTTCATTTTTTTTGGGCATTTTATTTCAACTGATTGATTATTTTTGCCTTATTGAGTAACCGTAAGCGCTCTTTTTATTTGTATCCCGGAAAATCTGAAGATGAAAAAGCTTTATTTATTTCTTTTTTTTAGCATGCTTATTTATTGGGCTCAGGGAGCTTACCTGCTCATTCCAATGGATGGAACACAGAAAAACCATTTGAAATCATATGGAATTGCTTATTGGGTTTTAAGTAAGGATATTGAAGTAAAGTGGCTGCTCAATTACCGCGGTGGCAGCTTTTTAATGCAGCATTTTCCAGATATACAGGCGGAATGTGTTATTCGCGGTGTAACTTTTGAAAATCTGAGCAACGCACAGGCCAATGCCATCCTCAATGAAATCTCTTCACCGGATGTAAATCAGGATGCCGTGAGTATGTTTAAAGCTCCAAAGATTGCTGTTTATTCGCCTGTAAACAAACTGCCCTGGGACGATGCAGTTACCCTGGTGCTTACTTATGCTGAGATTGAATACGATGTTATTTACGACGAAGAAATCATTAACGGCGAGTTGCCTGATTATGACTGGCTGCACCTTCATCATGAGGATTTTACAGGCCAGCATGGCAAATTCTGGCGAACCTATCAGCATATGCCCTGGTACCAGGAGGATGTAAGAATTAACCGTCAGCTGGCCGAAAAACTGGGATTCCTTAAAGTCTCGGAAATGAAGCTGGCAGTTGCCCATGAGATGAAAAGATATGTTACCAACGGCGGGTTCCTTTTTGCCATGTGCGCAGCCACCGACACCTACGACATTGCCCTTTCGGCAGCAGGCATAGATATTGTCGAATCCATGTTCGACGGCGATCCGGCTGAACCGGACATGAACCAGAGGCTTGATTATTCAAGAACTTTTGCCTTTAGAAACTTCCAGCTGGTCACCGATCCCAATATTTATGAATTTTCAGATATCGATGTAACGGACACGAGGAGAGTTTTGCGGGAAAATGACTTTTTTACCCTGTTCGAATTTTCAGCCAAATGGGACCCGATACCGACCATGCTCTGCCAGAATCACGAAAATGTGATTAAAGGATTTATGGGCCAGACCACTGCCTTCAGAAAAGACCTGATAAAGCCTGAAGTGGTTGTAATGGGTGAGAACAGGGCAATCAACGAAGCCAGGTACATTCATGGCGAACAGGGAAATGGATTCTGGACATTTTACGGCGGCCACGATCCCGAAGATTACAGACATCTGGTAGGAGATCCGGCCACAGACCTGAACCTTTACCCCAACTCTCCGGGATACCGGCTGATACTCAACAATGTTCTATTCCCGTCGGCAAAAAAGAAGAAACAGAAAACATAAACACAAAAACCCATGCAAAGGAATCTGACATTCATTCTTATGCTTGCCTTATTTTTTGAGGCTTATGCACAGGAAGTCAAATGGGAGGGACCATCTGCCAGTTTCGCCAATGGCAAACTCCGCGTTTCACAAAACAGCCGGTACCTGATTTATGAAAATGGTATCCCTTTTTTCTACCTGGGAGATACAGCCTGGGAACTGTTTCACAGGCTGAACAAAAAAGAGACAGAAAAATACCTTGAGAACCGCAGAGAAAAGGGTTTCACTGTGATCCAGGCAGTAATCCTGGCAGAACTCGATGGGCTGAACACCCCTAATGCTGAGGGTGAACGGCCTTTGACCGACAATGACCCGACCCGGCCGAATGAAAAATATTTTGCCCACGTTGACTGGGTGATAAAAAAAGCTGAAGAAAAGGGAATATTTATCGGACTTCTCCCTACCTGGGGAGATAAGGTGGACAAACAATGGGGAGTAGGGCCCGTAATTTTCAATGAAACCAATGCGTTCACCTATGGGCAATGGCTTGGGGAAAGGTACCGTAATTTCCCCAATATTATCTGGATAATCGGAGGAGACAGACAGGGTGGCGGACAGTTCTTTAACATCTGGGATGCGCTGGGAAGGGGAATCAAATCCAGAGACCCCAATCACCTCATGACCTTTCATCCATGGGGAGAGAACAGCTCCTCGCAATGGTTCCGGCACAGTGACTGGCTGGATTTTAATATGGTACAAACCGGTCACAGCCAGCGTTCCTACGCGATATATAAAAGATTGCTGTCACCCGATTATGAAACTATTCCGGAAAAACCGGTACTGGA